>NZ_MWLP01000022.1:0-50841 GCF_010634885.1 Microbacterium sp. B35-04
GCGGAACGAGCGCCGTGTAAGACCGTCGCGTCCTCGCTCCCGGCTCCTATGCCGCCCGCCTCGCCGTGGACGGCTTCGGCCTCGAAGGCTGCTTCGTCTACCGCACCCTGGACGACGTCGAGAAGCTCGAGGAGTTCGTGCAGCGACGTTCGGCCGAGCTCGGTCGCCCGCTCGTCGGCACGGTGATCGGCGGTGGCCTGCTCGGCCTCGAGGCAGCGGGCGCGCTCCAGGGGCTCGACGTCGCCTGCACGGTGGTGCAGTCCTCCGACCGGCTGATGTCGGCGCAGCTGGATCTTCCGGCGGGCAACGCGCTGCGGCGCCTCATCGAGTCCCGCGGCATCGCGGTCAAGACCGAGACGGTCACCACGCGCCTGGACCCTGATCGATCGGGGCAGGTGACCGGCCTCGAGTTCCGCGACGGCTCTTATGAACGGACCGACGTGGTGGTCTTCACGGTGGGCGTGCGGCCGCGCGACGAGCTCGCCCGCGCGGCGGGCCTGGATGTGCACGACCGCGGCGGCGTGCTGATCGACGGCGGCTGCCAGACCTCCGACCCGCGGGTGCTCGCGATCGGCGAGGTCGCCAACTTCGACGGGATGTGCGTGGGCCTGGTGGCCCCCGGCTATGCGATGGCGGAGGTCGCCGCGACGCGGCTGCTCGGCGGCGAGGCATCCTTCCCCGGGTACGACCTGTCGACGAAGCTCAAGCTCTCCGGGGTCGACGTGGCGAGCTTCGGCGATGCCTTCGCCGAGACCCCGGGCGCGCTCGACGTCACGTACGCCGACCCGGTGGCCGGCGTCTACAAGAAGCTCGTGCTGTCGGACGACGCGAAGACCCTCCTCGGCGGCATCCTCGTCGGCGACGCCTCGGCCTACGGCTCGCTGCGTCCCCTCGTCGGCGGTGCGCTCGGCGGCGACCCGGCAGCCTACCTCATGCCCGAGGGCGGCGTCGCGGCCCCGAGCGGTGATCTGCCCGACGAGGCGCTGGTGTGCTCGTGCAACAGCGTCACCGCCGGGCGGATCCGCGGTGCTGTCCATGACGAGGGCTGCACCGATGTCGCCGGCATCAAGGCGTGCACCAAGGCGGGAGCCGCCTGCGGCTCGTGCGTGATGATGATCAAGAAGATCGTCGGCACCGAGCTCGCCAAGACCGGCGCGGCGATCAGCAACGCCATCTGCGAGCACTTCGATCTGTCGCGCCGCCAGCTGTTCGACGCGGTCCGCGTGTCGGGGCTGACCACCTTCAGCGCCGTGATCGAGCGGTTCGGCACCGGCCGCGGCTGCGACATCTGCAAGCCCGCGCTGGCGAGCATCCTCTCGACGCTGGTGCGCGGACACGTCCTCGACGGCGAGAACGCGACACTGCAGGACACCAACGACCACGTGATGGCCAACTTGCAGAAGGACGGCAGCTACTCGGTGGTCCCCCGCATCCCGGGTGGAGAGATCACGCCCGAGGGACTCGTCGTGATCGGCAAGGTGGCGCAGGACTTCGGGCTGTACACCAAGATCACCGGCGGGCAGCGCATCGACATGTTCGGCGCGCGCCTCGAGCAGCTGCCCGACATCTGGCAGCGCTTGGTCGAGGCGGGCTTCGAGTCCGGGCACGCCTACGGCAAGTCGCTGCGCACCGTGAAGTCGTGCGTCGGATCCACGTGGTGCCGGTACGGCGTGCAGGACTCCGTCGGCATGGCCGTGCAGCTCGAGCTGCGCTACCGGGGACTGCGTTCCCCGCACAAGATCAAGCTCGGCGTCTCGGGCTGCGCCCGCGAGTGCGCCGAGGCGCGCGGCAAGGATGTCGGGGTCATCGCGACCGAGGCGGGCTGGAACATGTACGTCGGCGGCAACGGCGGCTTCACGCCCCGCCACGCGGTGCTGCTGGCCGAGGGGCTCAGCGACGAAGAGCTGCTCACCGCGATCGACCGCTTCCTGATGTACTACATCTTCACCGCCGACCGCCTGCAGCGGACGGCGCCCTGGTTCGAGGACCTCGAGGGGGGCATCGAGGGCCTCCGAGCCGTGATCTTCGACGACAGTCTGGGCATCTGCGCCGATCTCGATGCCGCCATGGCCGCGCACGTGGACTCCTACGAGGACGAGTGGAAGGCCACGCTCGAGGATCCCGAGAAGCTGCGTCGCTTCGCGTCCTTCGTGAACGCGCCGACCACCCCCGACCCCTCGCTCGCCTACACGGCAGAGCGCGGACAGCCCCGACCCGCGACCGAGGATGAGCGCACCGATTCGCGGGTGCTCATCGCCGGAACGACCCTGGAGGTGCGCCGATGACCCTCGTCGATCCGCAGACGGCCGAGTACACCGCTCCCGACGGCTGGGTGCGTGTGTGCGACCTCGACGACCTCGAGGTGGAGCGCGGCCGGGCCGCCCTCTTGGGCGGCACCCAGATCGCCTTGTTCCTGCTCCACGGACCGGACGGGTCGGGCGGCCGCGTACACGCGGTCTCGAACCTCGACCCCTACAGTCACGCCCACGTCATCTCGCGCGGCATCGTCGGAACACGGCAGGACGTCCCGACGGTGGCGTCCCCCATGTACAAGCAGGTCTTCGATCTGCGGACGGGCGTGTGCCTCGACACGCAGGGCAAGGAACCCCTGAGCCTGCACGTCTGGCCCGTCGCGGTGGACGACGGACACGTGCTGGTCCGCTGGGAGGGAGAGGGATGACCGGGCGGGAGAAGAACACGGTCGGCCGCGTCGACCTGATCGGCGGCGGTCCGGGTCCGATCGACCTGCTCACCCTGCGGGCGTGGCGTCTGCTGCAGCGCGCTGAGGTCGTCGTGATGGACCGGCTGGGTCCGACCGACATCCGCGACCACGTGGGGCCTGGCGTCGAGGTCATCGACGTCGGCAAGCACCCCGGGCACCATCCCGTGCCGCAGGAGGCGATCAACGACCTCCTCGTCGCCCGCGCCCTGGACGGCAAGCGTGTGGTGCGCCTCAAGGGCGGCGATCCGTTCGTCTTCGGCCGCGGCGGCGAAGAGGTCGCCGCCTGTCTGGCTGCGGGCATCCCCGTCGACGTGGTGCCCGGCATCTCGAGCGCCATCGCGGTGCCGCAGGCTGCCGGCATCCCGGTCACCCATCGCGGTGTCGCAGGCGCCGTCCACATCGTCAACGGTCCATCCGAGGTCACCGACGCCACGCTCGCCGCGCTCCGCGACGACAGCGTGACCACCGTGATCCTGATGGGCGTCGGCGCACTGCCGCGCATCGTCTCCGACGCACTGCACGCCGGCGTACCGGCCGACCGCCCGGTCGCGATCGTCGAGCGCGGACACCATCGCGATCAGCGGACGACGCGCAGTACGCTGGGCACGGTGGTGGTGGATGCCGGCCGTGCCGGTGTCCGGAACCCCGCCGTCATCGTCGTGGGCGACGTCGCCCGTGCCGGGCTGCTGCAGCCCGAACACCAGCTGGCAGGTGACACCGTCCTTTGAGCTCCACCACCCGTCCCGCCCTCTCGGCCGCACTCGAAGGCTGCACGATCGTCATCGCCGTCGACCGTCGGTCGTCGGAGCTCGCCGCTGCCCTCGAACGCCACGGCGCGCAGGTCCGTCACGCGCCGGCGCTGACGATCGTCCCCCACATCGACGACGACGCCCTGATCGCTGCGACGCGAGAGCTCATCGCGCGTCAGCCCGACGTGGTGGTCGCGACGACCGGCGTCGGATTCCGGGGCTGGATGGAGGCGGCCGACGAGGCTGGCCTGCTGGACGACCTGCACGCGGCGCTCACGCGCGCGCAGATCGTCGCTCGCGGCCCCAAGGCCCGTGGCGCGATCCAGCAGGCGGGACTCACGGCCGACTGGGTCGCGGAGTCCGAGACATCCGTCGAGCTCGGCGAGTTCCTCCTCGCCGAGGGAGTCGCCGGCAGGCGCGTCGCCGTGCAGCACCACGGCTCCGGAGCCGACGGGCTCGACGAGCTGTTCACGCGTGCCGGCGCTGACGTGGTGAGTCTCACCGTGTATCGCTGGGGCCCGCCGCCGGATCCCGCGGCCGTCTCCCGCTCGGTCATCGCATCTGCGGCCGGCGAGGTCGACGCCGTGCTGTTCACCTCCGCACCCGGCGCCGCCGAATGGGTCACCGCGGCTCGCCACGAAGGCGCGCTCGAGGCGATCGTCGAGCGCGAGACCGAGCGACGCGTGCTCATGGCCGCGGTCGGTCCGATCACGGCAGGTCCGCTGCAGGAGGCGGGGCTGCACCCGCTGATCGCCGAGCGCGGACGCCTCGGCTCTCTCGTCCGGGCGGTGGTGACGCACTTCGGCGGCGGGGGCGCGGCATCCCTCCCGACATCCGCGGGCCGGCTCGAGCTGCGCAGCGGCGGGATCGTGCTGGACGGTCGCCACATCGCGCTCTCACGAAGCGCCACCGACATCGTCGCGACCCTGTTCGACGCACAGGGCGGCGTCGTCTCACGGCCGCGTCTGCAGGCGGCGCTCCCCCGGTCCGGAGAGAACACCCACGCGGTCGAGATGGCCGTCGCACGCCTGCGTGAAGCACTGGGGGTCCCCGACCTCGTGAAGACGGTCGTCAAGCGGGGCTACCGGCTCAACGTGGTCGACCCCGTCTGAACCGCGTCAGGGCGCGGACTCGGGTTCGGGCTCCCGCAGCAGGTCGGGACGGTGCGCCCGGGTGCGCTCCAGGCTCTGCTCGCGCCGCCACGCGGCGATCGCCCCGTGGTTGCCGCTGAGCAGGACCGGAGGCACCTCCAGGCCGCGCCATTCGGAGGGCTTGGTATAGCTCGGGTACTCGAGCATGCCCAGCTCGTGCGACTCCTCCACGAGACTCTCCGGGTTTCCGACGACGCCGGGGATGAGGCGGGACACCGCTTCGATGACCGCCATCGCAGCCACCTCGCCGCCGTTGAGCACGTAGTCCCCCAAGCTGACGAGCCGCACCCGGCCGCGCGCGGCGTAGTGGTCGACGACCCGCTGGTCGATGCCCTCGTAGCGTCCGCACGCGAACACGAGGTGCTTCTCCTCGGCCAGCTCCCGCGCCATCGGCTGCGAGAACAGCTCCCCGGCGGGCGAAGGCACCAGCAGCACGGCGTCGTCGCTCAGCAGCGCGTCGAGCGCCTCACCCCAGGGCTCCGGCTTCATGACCATCCCGGCGCCGCCGCCGTATGGGGTGTCGTCGACGGTGCGGTGACGGTCGTGCGTCCAGTCGCGGAGGTCGTGGACGTGCATGTCGAGGATGCCGCGGTCACGGGCCTTGCCGATCAGCGAGACGCCGAGCACGTCGAAGAACGTCGGAAAGATCGTGACGATGTCGACGCGCATGCCTCCGAGTCTAGGAGCCCCCCGTGTTTCCGATGTGTGTCGGGACGTCCACCATGGCGGCCGGGAGCCGGTGACGCAGAAGTGATCGAGAAGTAACCGCGCGGGCTGCCGGGCCGAAACACCGTGTTCCTAGCGTGGAGACACACTCACTCACGTGTCTGCTCACCTCAGGGAGGCGCCATGACCACGACCGATTCGCCGTCGTTGACGGATACCGCTGCTTCGCCCCGCACCACCTCGCCGGCCGACGCGCCGGTCGTCCTCAACCACCGCTCGGGCCGCTGGATCGACGGGTGGAACGCCGAGAACGCGACGTTCTGGCTCGGGGAGGGTCGTGCGATCGCGCGGCGCAACCTCGGCTGGTCGATCTTCGCGGAGTTCCTCGGCTTCATCATCTGGCAGCTGTGGAGCATCGTCGTCGTGATGCTCCCGGCCGCCGGCTTCCAGCTGACCAGCTCGGAGTCGTTCTGGCTCATCTCGCTCCCGAGCCTCGTCGGCGCGACCCTGCGCTTCCCGTACACGTTCATGGTCGCGATCTTCGGCGGTCGCAACTGGACGATCGTCTCGGCGGGGCTGCTCCTGATTCCCGCGGTGCTGCTCGGCATCGTCGTCTCGAACCCGGAGACGCCGTTCGGCGTGCTGCTGCTCGTCGCCGCACTCGGTGGCGTCGGCGGCGGAAACTTCGCCAGCTCGATGGCGAACATCACCTACTTCTTCCCGCAGAAGGAGAAGGGCTGGGCACTCGGCCTCAACGCCGCCGGTGGCAACCTGGGCACCTCGGTCGCCCAGTTCGCCGTCCCGATCGCCGTCACGATCGGCGCCGGTGCGACGCTCAACATCGCACTCGCCGGATGGATGTGGATCCCGCTGATCCTGCTCGCGATGTTCGGCGCGTGGCGCTACATGGACAACCTGTCGTCCGCGAAGGCCGACTTCGGCAGCTCGGCGGCGGCCCTTCGCGAACCGCACCTGTGGATCATGGCTGTGCTCTACATCGGCACCTTCGGCTCATTCATCGGCTTCGCCAGCGTGTTCCCGAAACTCATCGCCGACCAGTTCCCGGAGTTCTCGACGATCCAGGTCGGGCAGGCGGCCGTCTCACTGGCGTTCCTCGGGGCACTCGTCGGCTCGCTCGCCCGCCCGTACGGCGGCCGTCTGGCCGATCGCTTCGGAGGCGCGCGGGTCACCGTCGGGGCCTTCGCGGTGATGGCGCTCGGCGCACTCGCCCTGGTCTGGACACTGCCCATGCAGAACTTCGCGGTGTTCCTGGCGTGCTTCCTGGTGCTCTTCGCCGCGACCGGAATGGGGAACGGCTCCACCTACCGCATGATCCCCAGCATCTTCGCAGGCCGCGCGCTCGCCCGCGGCTTCGCGCCGGGCACACCGGACGCCGCCAAGATGCAGCGCAAGTCGGCTGCGGCTCTCGGCCTCATCTCGGCGATCGGCGCGTACGGCGGCTTCCTGGTGCCGCAGGTGCTGAACGCGTCGCAGCTGGCGACCGGCGGATACTCGGCGGCGTTCGTGGGCTTCGTCGCCGTCTACGTCGGGCTGCTCCTCCTGACGTTCTTCGTCTACGTCCTTCCGCGACCGTCGCTGGCGAAGCAGCGCATCTGACCGCACGTCTTCGCCGGAAGAGCGGATGCCTCGACTCGAGGCATCCGCTCTTCCGTGTGTGCAGGGGAATCGGGCAGCCGTTTCCCGCACGATCGCTGGACGGGGCGTTTGACGTGGGGAGCATCCGCTTCTCTTCGCGCCCTCGCGACCCGATGGACCTCCTGTCGACCTCCCGGGCGTGAGCGTGTCCCACTTTCGTGCGCAAGGGGCACCTCTTGCGACCGAGATCGGGACACGCACACGGAACAACGGGACATGCAGGGCAGCGCGACGAACCTGGGGTCAGTACACGTCGCGGACGTAGCGCTCCTCGGCGGCGAGGGCGCGCGTGTACTCCGCCGCGGCCTCTGCCGAGAGCTTGCCGTGCTGCTGCGCGATGGCGACGAGGGTCGCGTCGACGTCCTTGGCCATGCGGGTCGCGTCGCCGCACACGTAGACGTGAGCGCCCTCCTCGAGCCAGCGCCACAGGCGGGCGCCGTGCTCGATCATGCGGTCCTGGACGTAGATCTTCTGCCGCTGGTCGCGCGAGAAGGCGAGGTCGAGGCGCGTGAGGAAGCCGTCCTGACGCATCTCCTCGAGCTCCTCGCGATAGTAGAAGTCGGTCGCAGCGTGCTGCTCCCCGAAGAAGAGCCAGTTGCGGCCGGTGTGCCCGTCTGCGCGGCGGTCGTGCAGGAACCCGCGGAACGGCGCGATACCGGTGCCCGGGCCGATCATGATCATCGGCGTGTCGCCGGCCGCGGGCGGTCGGAAGGCGGGCGATCGCTGCAGGTAGACGGGCGCCGAGGCCGCATCGCCGTCGGCGAGGAACGTCGAGCAGACGCCGCCACGAGCGCGCCCCGACTCCGTCTCGAAGCGCACGACCGAGACCGTCAGCTCGACGGTGTCGGGGTTGCTCTTCGGGCTCGACGAGATCGAGTACTGCCGCGGCTGCAGGCGCTTCAGCACGCCGACCCAGTCCGCGGCGGTGGCCGTCACCGGGAAGTCGCGCGCGAGGTCGACCGCCTGCTGGCTCCACAGGAACTGTTCGAGGCGGCCCTTGTTCTCGCGCCGGAGCAGCGCCGACAGCGTGCCGTCGCCGCTGCGCTCCGCGATGAACCTGACCAGGTCGAGCGGGGTCTTGGTGATGTCGAGCCGATTGCGGAGAGCATCGACGAACGTGCGCTCCTGTCCGTCGAGCTCCACGATCGTGTGCGGCGCGATCCCGGTGGCCTCGAGCCACTCCGCGACGACGCCGGGCGAATTGGCGCAGACGACGCCGAGCGAGTCGCCGGCCTCGTACTGCGCGCCGGTGTCGGAGAGATCGAAGGCGATCCGCCGCACTTCCTTCTGGGAGCCCGGTCCGCTGAGCAGGTCGTTGCGCACGAGCGACGCACCCACCGGGTTCGAGCGGCTGAAGAACCGGCGGGCGGGCGGCGCCGGCAAGCCGACGGCTGCTCCCCCATGACCTGCGCCGAGCGCCGAGGCATCAGGACCCTCTGCCACCAGCGTCTCGAGGATCTGAGCGAGCCACGCCGCGCGCGGCTCCTCGGCATCCGGCTCGAGGTCGACGCGCTCGAGGAGCGCCGTCGCGCCGAGCTCGCCGAGCCGCGCATCGAGCCGTCGACCATGGCCGCAGAAGTCGTCGTAGCTCGAGTCGCCCAGCGCAAGGACGGCGTAGCGCAGCCCCGACAGTTCGGGGGCGCCATCGGCCTTCAGCTCGTGCCACAGCGACGCCGCGTTGTCGGGCGGACCTCCGTCGCCGAACGTCGACGTGACGACCAGCAGCCGGCGGACGGCGGTCAGGTCCGACGCGCGCAGCTCCGCCATGCTGCGGGCACGCGCCGGGATGCCACGGGCACCGAGCGCCGCGGTCGCCGCCGTCGCGAACTCCTCGGCATTGCCGGTCTGCGACCCCCACAGCACCACGACCTCGTCCTGGGCCGCGGCCGCCGGCATCCCGCCCCCGACCGTGGTGCGCGAGAAGGCGCCGGCGAGCACGCCGTCGAACCAGGCGCGCGCACGCGCGCCGAGGGGCGCCTCTGCCGGAAGCACCGGCACCTCGCCCGGCGCGAGCACCGCCGAGCGCACGGTCGAGAGGAAGCCCGCCAGGTACGCGCCCTCGAGGTCGCTGAGCGCCGGCGGCGTGACGTCGACGCCGGCGGCGGCCAGCGCCTCGTCGGCCGAACCGGTCGCCGCGCCGCCCGGCGGCGGCCCCACGCGCCGCAGCGTCACGGCCGCGAACTTGAACTCCGGCTGGGCCGACAGCGGGTCCACGGCGTCATTGGTCACCGCGTTGACCGTCACGTACTCGCCGTGCTCGTCGTTCCAGTGGAACGGCGCGAACAGACCCCCGGGCTGCACCCGGTCGGTCAGCACCGCCGGCACGACGAAGCGGCCGCGGCGCGAGGCGACCTCGACGAGGTCGCCCTCGGCGATCCCTTGGCGCTCAGCGTCCACGGGGTGCACCTCGACGAAAGGACCGGGGTGCAGCTTTGAGAGCTTCGCGACCCGGCCGGTCTTCGTCAGCGTGTGCCAGTGGTGCGGCAGTCGCCCGGTGTTGAGCACCCAGGGGTAGTCGTCGTCGGGCAGCTCCGCGGGGGGCAGGTGCGGGCGCGCGAGGAACTGCGCCCGTCGCGACGGCGTCGCGAACGCGAGGCGCGGCACCGTCCCGTCGTCCTCGACGTGCAGCGTCTGGCTCACCCCGTCGTTGAGGTAGCGGATCGGATGCCGCGTCCCGGCGTCGTCCGGCGGCGCGGGCCATTGCACCGGTGTCTCGCGCAGCCGCTCGTACGTGACGCCGCGCAGGTCCCATCCGGTCTGCGGGTTCCAGAAACGGCGGATCTCGTCGAACACCTCGTCGCTGGAGGCGAAGTCGAAGCCGGGGAACCCCATCGCGCGTGCCACCTGGCAGATGATCAGCCAGTCGGGCTGTGCCTCGCCCGGGGCGGGAAGCACGTCACGGACGAGCGTGAGCGTGCGGTCGCTGTTGACGGTCACGCCGTCCGCCTCCACCCACAGCGTGGCGGGCAGCAGGATGTCGGCGTACGCGGTGGTGGCGGTCTCGGTGTAGACGTCCTGGGCGATCACGAGCTCGGCGCTCTCGAGTGCCTCGATCACCGTCTTGCGGTTCGCGACCGAGGCGACCGGATTGCTGCAGATGATCCACACCGCTTTGATCTCGCCGTCGGCGGCGCGGCGGAACATGTCGATGGTGCCGGCGCCGGACTCGCCACGGATGGACCCAGGCTCGAGTCCCCAGACCTCTTCGACGAAGGCGCGGTCCGGCGCGCTGAACACCGCGCGCTGCCCCGGAAGCCCAGGCCCCATGTAGCCCATCTCGCGCCCGCCCATCGCGTTCGGCTGGCCGGTGAGCGAGAACGGCCCGCTTCCCGGCCGGCAGATGGCACCCGTGGCGAGGTGGAGGTTGCAGATGGCGTTGGTCGACCACGTGCCGTGGGTGGACTGGTTCAGTCCCATCGTCCACAGCGTCATCCACTCGTCGGCCTCGCCGATCCAGCGCGCGGCGGTGCGGATGTCGTCCTCGGCGAGTCCGGTCAGCTCCGCGACCCGCCCGGGCGGGTACTCGGCGAGGACCTCCGCCATGTGCTCCCACCCGTCGGTGTGGGCGGCGATGAACTCCTCGTCGATGTCGCCCGCCTCCACGAGCAGGTGCAGCAGGCCGTTGAGGAGCGCGAGGTCGGTGCCGGGGGCGATCTGCAGGAAGAGGTCGGCGCGGTCCGCCGTCGTCGTCCGGCGCGGATCGACGACGATGAGCCGCGCGCCCTGCTTGAGGCGGTCCGCCATCCGCAGGAACAGGATCGGATGGCAGTCCGCCGTGTTCGACCCGATCACGAAGAACAGGTCGGCGTGGTCGAAGTCCTCGTACGAGCCGGGCGGGCCGTCGGCGCCGAGCGACTGCTTGTATCCCGTCCCGGCGGATGCCATGCACAGGCGCGAGTTCGACTCGATGTGGATGCCCCGCAGGTACCCCTTCACGAGCTTGTTCGATAGGTACTGCGCCTCCATGCTCATCTGGCCCGAAACATACATCGCGATGGCGTCGGGCCCGTGCTCATCGAGGATCCCGCGCAGGCGGGTCGCGGCATCCGTCACGGCATCAGCCAGCGCGACCGGCTCGGCCGGCTCCCCTCGCGCGGGGCGCACGTGCGCGGTGGTCATGCGGCCCGGAGCCTGCATCATCTCGGCATGGGTGGCGCCCTTGGTGCACAGGCGCCCGGCGTTCGTCGGGTGGGCGCGGTCGCCCGCGACCTTGGCGATGGTGAGCGGATGCCCCGCCCCCGCGTCCGAGGTCGTCACCGAGATACCGCAGCCGACGCCGCAGTAAGAGCACACGGTGCGAACTTCGCCCATGCCTCGATGATCCGGGATGGAGGTTCCGGGACGTTTCCCGGGGTGTTACCCGCAGATCACATCTGACGCACGGGCGCCGGCGGCACCACGTGAGGACGGGTCAGTCGGCTGTGCCGGCGTCATCCGAAGAAGGGTTCGCGGGCGCCTCGTCGCCGCCGTCGGGCAGCTCCTCGAAGAGACCGGCCGGCGGGGTCACGATGACCCGCCCGGCGGCGATGTCGACCTCGGGCACGATCGCCTTGACGAACGGCACCAGAACCTCGTCGTCGCGCACCTTCACGATGAGCAGATCCTGCGCGGGGAAGTGATCCACCCGCGCGACCTTGCCGACGACCTGGCCGTCGCGCACCACGTCGAGTCCGACGAGCTGGTGATCGAACCACGCGTCGTCCTCGGCGGGCGAGGCCTGCAGATCCTCGTCGACCCAGAGGATCGCCCGGAGCAGCCCTTCGGCGGCGTCACGGTCCTCCACCCCGTCGAAGAACGCGACCGGGTGGCTGTTCATCCAGCGGAACTCGCGCACCGTGAGCGGCTTGCCGTGCCACGGCGACGACTCCGGAACCTGGAGTGTGAAGGTCGCCCCGGGGACGAAGCGCCCCTCGGGGTCGTCGGTGTAGAGCTCGAGCTTGATGGCGCCCTTGAGTCCGTGCGCCTTGACGAGGCGGCCGACCCGCAGCTGCGTCTTGCCTGCGGGGGGAACAGCGTTCACGGGCTTGCGGGCGTCTGCGCCCGATCCCGTGGTGTCTTCGCCTGCCACCTCAGTCGTCCGCGACGTCGACGCGCACACGGCGTCCGTCGGCGAGGGCACTGATGAGGGTGCGCAGGGCTTTGGCCGTGCGGCCGCCGCGCCCGATCACGCGACCCCGGTCATCGGGGTGGACGTGCACTTCGAGCACGTCGCCGCGAGGCGACGTGGACGAGTCGATGCGGACGTCATCGGGGTGATCGACGATCCCCTTGATGACGTGTTCGAGCGCGGCGGCGAGCAACGGATTACTCTGCGGACTCGGCGGCGGCCTCGTCGGCGGGAGCCTCGGCGGGCTCCGCCTTCTTCTCAGCCTTCGGCTTGACGACCGACTTCTTTGCGGAGTCGATCTCGAACGCGGGCTTCTCCTCGCGGGTCTTCACGGTCGAGACCGCGTCCTTGTCGCCCTTGAACTTGCCCCAGTCGCCCGTGAGCTTGAGGAGCGCCGCGACCTGCTCGGTCGGCTGCGCGCCGACGCTCAGCCAGTACTGCGCGCGCTCCGAGTCGACCTCGATGAACGAGGGCTCCTCGGTGGGGTGGTACTTGCCGATCTCTTCGATGACACGGCCGTCGCGCTTGGTGCGCGAGTCGGCCACGACGATGCGGTAGTAGGGCGCACGGATCTTGCCGAGGCGCTTGAGACGGATCTTGACAGCCACGATTCTCCTGAATGTGTGGGAAGTGAACGAACTGGTCGCCTGGGGAGTGGGGTGCACACCCGGCGGAAGCTCAGAAGGAGGACCGCCACGCTGGATAGAGGGTCGAGCGTGTGGTCCAGCCCTCTATTCTGCCAGATGACGCAGCACCTCGCGAACCGGCCGGATGGCGGCATCCACATGCCAGACTGTGCCCATGACGGTGCCCTTCGCGACATCCGCCCGCTCGTCCGTCGGCATGGAGTGGGAGGTCATGCTCGCCGACACCGCGACGGGAGACCTCATCCCCCGCGCTCCGGACCTGCTCGCCGCTCTCGAGGAGCGTTCCAGCCTCGAGCGATACACGGTCACCGGCGAGCTGCTGACGAACACCGTCGAGGTGACGAGCGGCATCGGCGACACGGTCGCGGCCGCCGTCGACGACATCGCCGACGCGATCGCCGAAGTGCGCACCTACACCGACCCGCACGGCATCGACCTGCTCTGCGCGGGAAGCCACCCGTTCGCCCAGTGGTACAACCAGAGCGTCACCGACAAGACCCGCTACCACAAGCTGATCGAGCGAACCCAGTGGTGGGGGCGGAACATGATGATCTGGGGCATCCACATCCACGTGGGCGTCGACGATGTCAACAAGGTGTTCCCGATCATCAACGCCCTCGCGGTGTACCTGCCGCACCTGCAGGCGCTGTCCGCATCGAGCCCGTTCTGGGCGGGCGAGCGCACCGGCTACGCCTCGAACCGCGCCCTCGTCTTCCAGCAGCTGCCCACGGCCGGGCTGCCCTGGCCGCTCCAGGACTGGAGCGAGTTCGAGGGCTACCTCGACGACATGGTCGCCACCGGAGTGATGGAGGATGCCACCGAGGTGCGATGGGATATCCGCCCGGCGCCCCGCTGGGGCACGATCGAGGTGCGCGCGTGCGACGGGATGTCGACTCTTCCCGAGCTCGCCGCCCTCGCCGCCCTCGTCCAGGTGCTGGTGGAGCACTTCTCGCGCCGGCTCGACGAGGGGCTGCCGCTCGAGACGATCCAGCCGTGGTTCATCCGCGAGAACAAATGGCGGGCGGCCCGCTACGGACTCGACGCACGCGTGATCGTCGACCACCTCGGCACCCAGCGGCTGGTCACCGACCATCTGCGCGAGACACTGGCAGAGATCGGCGGGATCGCCGACGACCTCAAGTGCGCCCGCGAACTGGGCGGCATCGAGACGATCCTCACCGATGGCGCGAGCTACTCGCGCCAGCTCGCCGTCGCGGATGCATCAGACGGCGACCTCCGAGCGGTCGTGCGACACCTGGTCGGCGAGTTCCGCTCCGGTCCCACCCTGCGCGAGCACCTCGCCACGCTCGGCCGCTGATCGACGCCGCTCGTCGCAGGCGATCCTCGGCGCTCGCAGCCTGCACCGGTGCCATCACCTGACGGGTCTGACGTCACCGGGTCAGGTGATGTCACGGTGCCAGGACGCTCCGGTCCACACCGTCCTACGCCGGTGAGATCACCTGAGCTCATCCCACCCCGAGCGCGCGGATGCCGCGCCAATGAAGCTCCGACTGCCCGGGTTCACGTGCGACCTGCCCGGGCACCCGTCCCGCCACCACTCGCCAGGGCGCCACGTCGCGCGTGTTGCCCCGATGAAGCGCCATCGCGTCAGGTGATGTGACCACATCAGGAGGATCCAGCCCGCCCCGCCCCCGCCTGCGTCGGCGACATCGACTGACCTTGCAGCGCCCGGGCCGCGCGATGCGGCCTTCGCCCTTCCTCCCCCATCGCCGACGGGCTCGAACTGTCCCCAGATCGCGGCGTGCGGGCGCCTTGTCGGCGTGCGGGCGGGAAGCCTTGGTGTCCATGCACAGCACACGAGTCCCACAAGCTCGGGCGCGCAAGACCGTCGCCGAGTGGATCGCGGCGCGAAACGGCGTGTCCCACACCTCGGAACTGTTACTCGCCGGCTACAGCCACCGGGAGATGGCGCGCGCAGTCGCCGACGCGTCGGTGCGTCGTGTGCGTCGTTGCTGGCTGGTCGCTGCGGACGCCGACGAGCGCCGTGTCAGAGCAGCCGAGGCAGGCGGCCGGCCGACGTGTGTGAGCGCCGCGGCGCTCCTCGGGATCTGGGTGCCCGAACACTCGGAGGTCCATGTCGCCGTTCAGGCGACGGCGTCTCGCAACCGCGTCGAAGGCGTTCGGCTGCATTGGGCGAGCGGGCCGGCACCCGTCAGCAGAACGATGGCCGAAGAGCCGATCGTCAACATGCTCTTCCATGCGGCCCGTTGCCTCTCACCGCGCGATGCCCTTGGCGTCTGGGAGTCGGCTATCAGGATGAAGAGGGTCGACCGCTCGACGCTCGCGCGCGTCTCGTGGCGCAGCGCCCGGGCTGCAACCCTCGCCGCGGCCGCGAGAGACCTCTCGGATTCCGAGCTGGAGACCCGATTCGTCGCGGGGATGAGAAGGCACGGTGTCGTGGTGCGCCAGCAGGTGAGGATCGATGGTCGCCCCGTCGACGGTTTGATCGGCGATTCACTCGTCGTTCAACTGGACGGGTTCGCCTTCCACAGCTCGGCGCGGGACCGCCGACGCGACATCGAGGCCGACGCGCGCCTGCGGCTCCGTGGGTTCACGGTCTTGCGCTTCGACTTCTACCAGGTCAACTTCGAATGGGATTACATCGTCGAGACGATCCTGATGGCCGTCGCCCAGCAGCTGCACCGCCACCGCATCAGGTGACGTCATGGGCCCAGGCTATCTCCCGCGTCAGCGGCCTACGCCGGTGACATCGCCTGAACTCGTCGAGGAGGGGACGGATGCCGCGGCCCACGGCAGACGGCTCGCCGGCTCAGCCGCGACCGAGCATCTTCTGCAGCTCGGCGAGGTCCGCCTCGGTCGGAGCGCCCTTCGCGCCGCCGGCGCCGAGCCCGAAGCCCGAGCCCGTCGGCGTCTCGCTGGCCTGAGCCGCCATGCCGGCGTTCTCGGCTGCGCGCTTGGCCGGGTTGCCCGACCGTGAGCCCTTGGACTTCTGCTGCTTGCCGCGCTTGGACGAGGCGCCGGTCCGGCCGGCACCGGGGATCGGCCCCATGCCCGGGATGTTGGGAACGCCGCCGCGGGCGACGGTCTTCATCATCTTGGCGGCCTGCTCGAACCGCTGCACGAGCTGGTTGACGTCGGTGACGGTCATACCCGAGCCGCGCGCGATGCGCAGGCGCCGGGAGCCGTTGAGGAGCTTGGTGTTGCGGCGCTCGGAGGGGGTCATCGAGCGGATGATCGCCTCGGTCCGGTCGATCTCGCGCTCGTCGAAGTTCTCGAGCTGGTCCTTCATGGACCCCATGCCCGGGAGCATCCCGAGCATCTTCTTCATCGAGCCCATCTTGCGCATCTGCTGCATCTGGGCGAGGAAGTCCTCGAGGGTGAACTGCTCGGTCGCGAGCTTCTCCGCGACCTTGAGCGCCTCCTCTTCGTCGAACGCCTGCTGGGCCTGCTCGATGAGGGTGAGGATGTCGCCCAGGTCGAGGATGCGCGACGCCATGCGGTCGGGGTGGAACGCCTCGAGGTCGTCGAGCCCCTCTCCCGTGGAAGCGAAGATGATGGGACGGCCCGTGACCGAGGCCACGGAGAGGGCGGCACCACCGCGGGCGTCGCCGTCGAGCTTCGAGAGCACGACGCCGGTGAAGTCGACGCCGTCCTGGAACGCCTTCGCCGTGTTGACGGCATCCTGTCCGATCATCGCGTCGATGACGAACAGCACCTCGTCCGGGTCCGTCGCTTTGCGGATGTCGGCCGCCTGCTTCATGAGCTCCGCGTCGACGCCGAGGCGGCCGGCGGTGTCGATGATCACGACGTCGTGCTGCTGCCGGCGCGCGACCTCGACGCCGTCGCGCGCGACGCGCACCGGATCGCCGACGCCGTTGCCGGGCTCCGGCGCGTAGATGGCGGCACCGGCGCGCTCAGCAACGACCTGGAGCTGGTTGACCGCGTTCGGACGCTGGAGGTCGGCGGCGATGAGGAGCGGCGTGTGGCCGTCCTTCTCGAGCATCTTGGCGAGCTTGCCCGCGAAGGTCGTCTTGCCCGAGCCCTGGAGGCCCGCGAGCATGATGACCGTCGGCGGATTCTTGGCGAACTGCAGGCGGCGCTGCTCGCCGCCGAGGATCGCCACGAGCTCCTCGTTGACGATCTGCACGACCTGCTGCGCCGGGTTCAGCGCCTTGCTCACCTCGTCGCCGAGTGCGCGCTCGCGCACCCTGGCGGTGAAGTCCTTGACGACGGGCAGCGCCACGTCGGCGTCGAGCAGGGCGCGCCGGATCTCACGGACGGTGCCGTCGACGTCCGCGGGCGTGAGCTGCCCCTTCTTGCGGAGGTTGCGGAAGGTCTCGGTGAGCCGGTCGGAGAGGGTGCCGAAAGTCGCCATGATCCCCCGATTCTACGCGAGCGGATGCCGCGTCCCGGCGCCCGCCGCCGCGGGCGATTCAGCTCTCGGGTCCGAGCTCCTGGAACAGGGTCAGCTGCAGACCCGCAGGACCCCGCAGACGCGCGTTGCGGGAGCGCCAGGGTGTGACGCGGGCGGATGCCTGCACCTCGGCGCCGCGGTGCGCCAGGCGCTCGGCGGCGGCAGCGCTGTCGTCCACCTCGAGCGCGAGCCGGATCCGGTCGCTCGGGGCGTCGCCGTCGGTCTCGACGCGGTCGATGAACGCGACCTGCGCCGGGTTCGACAGCTCCAGGGTCGCGCGCCCGGCGTCGAGGATCGCCACGCGGGCACCGCCCTCGGCCTCGTACGCCTCGACCTGCGGCATCCCGACGACGTCGCGGTAGAACCGGAGGGCGCCCTCGAAGTCGGGCGCCTCGACGACCACGCGCAGCTGTCGCACCTCCCCGGCACGCGCAGGTCCGACGGCCTCGGCGGCGTCCGCCGCACGAGCCAGGAAGCGCTCGAGCGAGGTGCGACCGGCACCGTCGTGGGCCCACGCCTCGACGGCGGCGAGCACCGCCCCGCCCCACGCGGCGCCGCCGACCTCGGCGTGCACGCGATCCGACCCGGCGCGGACGAACCGCGTCGAGACCGCCCTCGCCACGCGCGCCCGGCGGAGGGCGGCGTCGCGCTCGTACTCGGCCTCGAGTCCCATCGCCTTCGCGTTGACGATGCCCAGCGCGAGGCTGTCGGGCGCGAAGCCCTCCGCGACGGCGAGGGTCGCCGCACGGACGTCGGCGACGGCAGCCGTCTCCCCGTCCGAGCTCAGGTGCCGCTCGAATGCGGCGAGCCGCTCGTCGAGACCCGCCCACAGCACATCGGACTTGGAGGAGAAGTAGTTGAAGAAGCTCGACCGGCTGACGCCGGCGCGGCTGGTGATGTCGGCGATCGAGGTCTGCTCGTAGCCCTGCTCGAGGAACAGCTCGCACGCCGCTTCGGCGATGGTTTCGCGCGACGACGCCTTCGGTCGCCCCGCGCGCGGCTCGGTGGACATGAAGCCACCTTATGACCGGTGGTCCATCCGGCATCGGCGCTGTCTGCTGCGCAGCGTGCGTCGCGCCGCCGCCGCCGACAGTTGTGTTGGGGCGAGGTGACCGCACAAGTCCGTTCGGGGATCGCTACACAACCGACCGTCCCGCCACATCCTGGCCCACCTTCACAGGCAATTGCTTCGGACGCACGGCTGGGGTCGGGTCACCGGTCGAGTCTTCACGGGAACAGGTCCGTGACGAGGTCGACGTGACGGGATGCGGATTGTGGATGAGTGAAGGCGAGCAGGCGTCGACCTTCGTCGATCAGCTCGCCGGCAACTGCTTCGGACACGGGCGCGTAGGTTCGGATCTTCAGAGTGGACGTATCGCCGCTCTGTGTGATGGTCCAATCGGCTGCGGTGAAGCCGTCAATGAGCACGACGGAGGGCACGGGTCCATGTGGGCGGAAGGAGTGCCTGTGGAAGTCGTCTGTGATGACTCTGCTGCGGTCGGCGTACGAGAGCAGGAGGTTGTCGAAGTCATACAGGAAGCGCGGCGGCGCGGGCGCGTCGGGCCGCGGTCCGTCAGGCAGGTCGAAGAGTTCCTGCCCCTCCTCGCCGCGGAAGGTGAGCAGCTGCGACCTCAACGGGTCGACGACTTCACGTAGACGGGTCAACCCTGACCATCGCTGCATGTCGGCGATCGTGGCGGGCCCGAAGGCGGCGAGGTAGCGCAGCACCAGGTCCTGCATCGTCGGTGCGGGTGCCGAGAGAGGACCCACCCAGTCGTCCGCAGTGGTGTGCGCGATCGGTCCGCTGCGACCCCATACTCCGCGAGGAGGGACTTGCACCAACGGGACCAGATTGCGGATCGCGTAGGCGAGCGTGGCGGGCGGAACGTCGAAACCCTGGGCATGCAGACGCTCGCCCAGCTCTTTGGCCGTCATCGGCCGCTCCGCGAGCAGATCCCGTCCGGCAGCGGTCAGCACCTTCATGTCGACTCCATGGATCGGGCGTCCGTGCGTGGCGTTGGCATACAGATCTCGATCGAGGACGGGTTGCACCACGGCCCGCAGTGCGCCGGCGTCTGCGGCGGTGACCAGATGGATCGTGGACCGCATCAGTGCGATGCGCACCAGACTCCGGTCGATGAGCAGTTCGGCTGCGTCGTCCGCCTGAAAGTCGGTGAGTCGGCTCCATAGACCGATGTACCAGCTGTGGGGCGTCTGGGCCTGCAGTCCCACCAGGTGCTCCACCGCGTCAATTACCGACATGTCGGATCTCTGCATCAGCAGCTGCCGAGCCAGCGTGGCGCGGTTGAGCGCCCGCTGGCTCAGCACCTTCACCATGAGGTCAGCCCCGCAGTCCGTCGAAGAACTGCCGCAGGTCTCCGACCAGCAGGTCGGGGGCCTGATGCGCCGGGTAGTGCCCGCCTCGGTCGAACTCGTTCCACGAGGTGATGCTGGCATGGTCGCGTTCTGCGAACTGGCGGATGCCGGAGAAGTCTCCCGCGAACGAGGCCACGGCCATCGGAGCCGTCGTGGGTCCCTGCGGCTTTTCCTCATCGGGGGTATGCCGATCTTCCCAGTAGAGCCGCATCGACGAAGCCGTGGTTCCGGTCAGCCAATACAGGGCCACGTTGGTGAGCACGAAGTCCGGATCGACCGCATCGCCGAACAACTGGTAGCTCCATGCGAGTTGCCCGGTCGGGGAATCAGCGAGAGCGTGAGCGAGGTTCTGCGGCTGGGTCGCCTGCAGTTCGTTGTAAGCCAGCTTGTCGGCGCTGAAACTCTGCAGAGTCCGCAGCTGGGCCAGGTCAGCTTCGGTCATGCCGGCGAACTCAGCGGGGTCACCAGAGGGAAAGGAATAGACCTGGTCGACATGCACGCCGGCCACATGCGCGCCGTCATGGCGTCCGACTTCGGGCGTGACGAGCGCGCCGGCGTCGTTGCCGTGCGCGCCGTACCGGGTGTAACCCAATCCCGCCATCAGCTCCGCCCACGCTCGTGCCGTGCGATAACGATTCCAGCCTGGTTCCGTCGTGGGACCGGAGAAAGCGAATCCGGGCAGCGACGGGATGACGACGTGGAATGCCTGTGCGGGATCGCCGCCGTGGGCGCGCGGATCGGTCAGCGGGCCGATGACGTCGAGGAATTCCACGAACGAGCCGGGCCAACCATGAGTGAGGATCAGCGGGAAGGCTCCCGCCTCGGGAGACCGCACGTGCAGGAAATGGATGTTCTGTCCGTCGATCGTGGTCGTGAATTGCGGGATCTCATTGAGTCGCTGCTCGACGAGGCGCCAGTCGAAATCTTCGCGCCAGCGGAGCACCAGATCGCGCACCGGATCGACTCGCACGCCGTAGTCGCCGGCATCCGGGGACAGTTCGCCGGCGAAGCGGGTGCGCGCGAGACGGTCAGCAAGATCGTCGAGATCCGTCTGGGGGACATCGATGCGAAACGGTGTGATGTTCATGAGGCAACGCTAGAGCGCAATCAGGCACACCTCGTTCCTGATCAAAGAGAGAATCGAAGAATGTTGGAAACATCTGCACGACTGCTCAGGATGCTGTCGCTGCTCCAAGCTCGTCGCGATTGGACCGGTCCCCAGCTCGCGCAGCGACTTGACGTGAGTGAACGCACCGTGCGCAATGACGTGGAGCGGCTGCGCACCATCGGCTACCCCATCGACGCCACTCGCGGCGCCGCGGGCGGCTACCGTCTGGGGGTCGGCGGGCAGCTCCCCCCGCTGCTCCTCGATGACGACGAGGCTGTTGCGATCGTGCTCGGCCTGCGCGCGGCCACTGGACTGGACGGTGTCGAGGAAACCTCGTTGCGAGCACTGACAAAACTCGAGCAGGTGCTTCCGCACCGGTTACGTCGCCGGGTTGCGGCACTGAACGCGTATGCCGTGACCGTACCCACCGACGACCCCTACCCGGTGGTGGATGCCGAGCTTCTCAGCACGATCGCCGCGTGCTGTCGGGACACTGAACGACTGCGCTTCGACTATGAATCGCACCCAGGTCACGGATCACGACGCGACGTCGAACCCCACCGGCTCATCAACTGGGGCCGCCGGTGGTACCTGCTCGCATGGGATCTCGACCGCCAGGACTGGCGCACCTTCCGCATAGACCGGATCACACCGCGAGTGCCGACCGGCCCGCGTTTCGTCCCTCGTCCGCCGCCGGAAGACGTCGGTGCCTACGTCTCCGCGAGAGCCTCAGCAGCCGCCTGGCGGTATCACACGACCGTCGTGGTCCATGCCCCAGCCCCCGTCATCGCCGAACGTATTCCGCCGGCGGCAGGAACAGTCGAGGCACGCGATGAGCGCACGTGCCTCTTCCGCACGGGAGCGGACTCACTCGACACCATCGCCGTGCACCTGAGCCTGCTCGACGTGGGATTCGAGGTCACCGAGCCACCCGAACTCGTGGACAAGGTCCGTGAACTCGCCCACCGCTACGCCCAGGCCGTCGCACCGAGCGCTTCCCACCCCGACGACAGAGTGTCCTGAATCACTCACCTTCCTGTCCGAACAGCCATCAGAAGAAGGGGGAACATGTCCAGGAGAATCCGGATGTATTGTTGGACGCAGTTCATCAATCGCCACGAGCGATCGAGTGAAGGAGTGCGATGCTCGACATCCAAACCGTCGGTCTGTCCCCCGACTACGTGCCGTATCTCGACGGGTGGGCGCTCCAGCGCAGCATCCACGCCGAGGTCGTGGCGGACGCCCGGCCCGACACGCTGCTGCTGCTCGAGCACGAGGCCGTCTACACCGCGGGCGCGCGCACGGCGCGGCACGAGCGTCCGACAGACGGCACGCCCGTCGTGGATGTCGACCGCGGCGGCAAGATCACGTGGCACGGGCCCGGGCAGCTCGTCGGATACCCGATCGTGCGGCTCGCCGAGCCGGTGGACGTCGTCGCGCACGTGCGACGCATCGAGCACCTCCTCATAGAGGCGCTGCGCGAGTTCGACATCGCGGGCTACCGGGTCGAGGGTCGCAGCGGCGTCTGGGTGCGGCGCCCCCTCGGCGAAGACAAGGTGGCGGCGATCGGCGTGCGGGTGCAGCGCGGCGTGACGATGCACGGCTTCGCGCTCAACTGCGACAACTCCCTCGCCGGCTTCCGCGGCATCATCCCGTGCGGCATCTCGGATGCCGGAGTCACGACGATCAGCGAAGTCGCCGGCGCCGAGATCGGCCCGAGCGACGTGATCGACACGGTGAGCCGCGTGTTCGCCGCCGACTTCGCGGGGGTGCCGGCATGAGTGCGTGCGGCAGTGCTCCTGGCGGGGCTGCAGGCGCTCCGGGCACGGCGGGTGCCGCTGCCTCGGGCCCGGAGGGGCGCAAGCTCCTGCGCCTCGAGGTGCGCAACGCGCAGACGCCCATCGAGCGCAAGCCGGAATGGATCAAGACCAAGGCGAAGATGGGCCCGGAGTACCAGGCGCTGCACTCGCTGGTGAAGAGCGAAGAGCTGCACACGGTCTGCCAGGAGGCCGGCTGCCCCAACATCTACGAGTGCTGGGAGGACCGCGAGGCGACCTTCCTCATCGGCGGCTCGCAGTGCACGCGCCGGTGCGACTTCTGCCAGATCGACACCGGCAAGCCGGCGGACTACGACATCGACGAGCCGCGCCGTGTCGCCGAGAGTGTGGTGCGCATGAACCTGCGCTACGCCACCGTGACGGGGGTCGCACGCGACGATCTGCCGGATGGCGGCGCATGGCTCCACGCCGAGACGGTGCGGCAGATCCACGCGATGAACCCGAACACGGGCGTAGAGATCCTCGCGACCGACTTCAACGGCGACCCGGCGCTCCTGCGCGAGGTGTTCGAGAGCCGCCCCGAGGTCTTCGCGCACAACGTCGAGACGGTGCCGCGCATCTTCAAGCGCATCCGGCCCGCCTTCCGCTACGAGCGGTCGCTCGACGTCTTGACCCAGGCCCGCGATGCCGGCCTCATCACCAAGTCGAACCTCATCCTCGGCATGGGCGAAGAGCCCGAGGAGGTCGTGCAGGCGCTCGAAGACCTCCACGCCGCCGGCACCGACATCATCACGATCACCCAGTATCTGCGGCCGTCGCCCCGGCATCTTCCCGTCGCACGTTGGGTCAAGCCGCAGGAGTTCGTCGAGTTCAAAGACGAGGCCGAGCGAATCGGATTCCTCGGAGTGCTCGCGGGGCCACTGGTGCGCTCGTCGTATCGGGCGGGGCGCCTGTGGGCGCAGTCGATGCTCTCGAAGGGCCGCGAGATTCCGCCGCACCTGGCGCACATCGCCGAGGACGTGCACGTCGAACGCGGATTCGCGCAGGCGGTCTGACAGAGAGAGGCCCGACCGCCGGCATCCGACCCCCTCACTCAGAGAGGTGAGACGACACCGGACGGCTCAGCGGAGCAGCAGCATCGAGCGGGTCAGTCTGCGCTCGTGACCGACAGCACCGCGCCGGCGGAATCCAGGTTGACCAGCAGCACGTCGTCGGTGGCGTCCGGATCGAGCGCGTACTCCAGCACGGCGAACGGGTCGGAGCCGCCGTGCTCGTCGGCGAGGATCGTCATGCTCATGAGCTGCAGCGAGCGGATCACGTCGATCTGGATGTCGCCCGAGATGTCGACGAGCGCGTCTTCAAGGGCCTCTCCCAGCGCCTCCTGCTGCTGCAGGATGTACTCGGTGACTTCGCTGGTGCGATCGTTCAGCTCGTTCACCATGGCGTTGCGGGCACTCCCGTCGATGTCTTCGATCGACGAGATGAGGGCCGCGGCGACGTCGAGGGCAGCCTCCGACACATCGTCCTGATCGGGCGCGGTCAGATCGACCGTGACGGACTGGTCGCCCAGGTCGACGTTCTCCGACCAGAAGATCGATCCGTCAGGCCCCGATTCGAGGAGTCCGAAGTAGTCGTGCTCGATCGCCATGTCCCAATGAAACAGCAACCAGCGCGTCCGCGATAGCCCGGACACGGCATGGCGCGGATTCGGTCTGCCGCGACGGCGGATTCAGTCGACGAGGGATGCCGCGAAGACGTGCGGAGTGAAGCCGGTGAGGTCGCCGATGCCCTCGCCCTGGCCCAGCAGCTTCACCGGAATCCCGGTGCGCTCCTGTACGGCGAGCACGAATCCGCCCTTCGCCGAGCCGTCCAGCTTCGTCAGCACGAGGCCGGTCACACCCGCGTGCTCGAGGAACGCCTGCGCCTGCATGACGCCGTTCTGACCGGTCGTCGCGTCGAGCACCAGCAGCACCTCGCTGATCGGCGCCTGCTTCTCGATGACGCGGCGGATCTTGCTGAGCTCGTCCATCAGCCCGCCCTTGGTGTGCAGGCGTCCCGCCGTGTCGATCAGCACGATCTCGGTGCCGGTGCTCTTCGCGTACTCGACGGTCTGGAAGGCCACCGATGCCGGATCCTGCCCCTCCTGCTGCGGCCGGACGATCGTCGCCCCGCCCCGCTCGGCCCAGGTCGCGAGCTGGTCGACGGCCGCCGCGCGGAAGGTGTCGGCCGCGCCGACCACCACGGACCGCCCGTAGCGCTGCAGGAACTTCGCGAACTTGCCGATCGTCGTGGTCTTGCCGACGCCGTTGACCCCGACGACGAGCACGACGGCCGGCCGCTCGGTGAGGCGGAGGGTGGTGTCGAACTTCGCGAAGTGCTCCTCGAGCGTCTCCTTCAGCATCCGCTGCAGATCGCGTGGGTCGGTCGTGCGGTAGCGCTCGACCTTCTCGCGCAGCTCGTCGACGATGCGTTCGGTGATGTCGGGGCCGAAGTCCGCCGTCAGCAGCGCGGTCTCGAGGTCTTCCCAGGTGGTCTCGTCGATCGTGGGCTTGACGAACATGCCGCGCAGCGCACGGCCCAGCGACCAGGAGCTCTCTGCCATTCCTCCAGCCTAGGGCCGCCGCCGATCAGTCCGACGCGGGTGCGATCGCGATCCCGACGTACTCGTTGAGGAGGGCGGTCACCTCGGTGCCGACGTCGTGCCCCGCGGGGCACTCCACATTGACGACGAGCGACGTGCCCAGCGCGCCGAACGTTCGTCCGAACTCGCTCCAGCCGGCCTCGCTGCCGCCACCGCCGCCGCTGCCGCCGACCAGGCGGATGTCGACCGTGCCCTCCTGCGTCGTCTGCGCCACGTAGTCGTCCGACGCGTTCGCCGTCACATCCGCGGCCGTCACGCCCGGGATCTGCGTGCTGAGCACCGCGGCGAGCATGTTGTCGGTGCTGGCGCGGTCGTCCGCCCCGAGCTCCAGGTCGGTGATCGCGCCCTGATAGAACGCGATCGTGCACTGCGTCTGCCCATCGAGGTACGCCCAGCTGCCGTTGCCGTCGTCGGGTGAAGACACCGCGAAGCGTTCGTCTGCGGCCATCAGCCGGTCGTCCCAGCCCACCCGCCAGGATCCCGGGTCCAGCTCTGCGCCCGCCTCGAAGGTGATGTCGGTGGGAGGCATGGCCGCGTCCTCGCCGGCCTCCGGCGTCGCGGTCGCCTCGGCTGACGCCGACCCCGTGGGCTCGGGCGTCGCGCGCCGGGCACCGGACACGTCCGGAGTGCACGCGGTCAACAGGAATGCCGCGAGAACCAGGCCCGCCGCCCGCGCTGAGGTGTGCATACGGGAACGCTACTCCGCCGCTGCTGCGGCGGTTGCCATGGCCGAGTGGCCGAGTCCGTCAGGAGGCCACACGCTCCACGATGCGCTGACCCACGACGGCCGAGACGCCGTCCTGGCGCATCGACACCCCGTAGAGCGCGTCGGCGATCTCCATGGTGCGCTTCTGGTGCGTGATGACGATGAGCTGGCTCGAGGCGCGCAGCTGCTCGAAGACGCCGAGCAGACGACCGAGGTTCGCGTCGTCGAGCGCCGCCTCGACCTCGTCGAGGATGTAGAAAGGGCTCGGCCGCGCCTTGAAGATGGCGGTGAGCAGCGCCACCGCTGCGAGCGAACGCTCGCCGCCCGAGAGCAGGGACAGCCGCTCGATCTTCTTGCCGACCGGGCGCACGGCGACCTCGATCCCCGTCGTGAGTGGTGAGTCGGGGTCGGTCAACGCGATCGATCCCGTTCCTCCCGGGAACAGGATCGGGAACACCTCGCCGAACGCGACCTTCGTGTCTTCGAACGCGGCGAGGAAGATCGACTGCATCCGTTCGTCGAGCTCCTCGATGATCGTGAGCAGGTCCTTGCGGGTCTGGGTGAGGTCGGCGAGCTGCTCGGTCATGAACTTGTGACGCTGCTCGAGGGCTTCGAACTCCTCCAGTGCGAGGGGATTCACCCGCCCCAGCTGGGTGAGCTTGCGCTCCGCCTCCTGAAGTCGCCTGCGCTGCTGTGCACGGTCGAAGGGAACGGTGCGCACCGCGACGTCGTCTCCGTCGTCATCGGCATCGGCTGCCACGTCCGGCTGCGCGGGATCGGCGTCTGCGGCGACAGGAACAGGCTGATCGCGTCCATATTCCGAAATCAGAATGTCTTCGTCGAGCCCGAGCTCGGACTGCACGCGTTCGAGCAGACCACCCACGTGCAGGCGCTTCTCGTGGATCTGCAGCTCCAGGCTGTGGACGCTCTCGGTGAGGCCTGCCAGGCGCTCGCGCAGCGCGCTCTCCTGGGTGCGGAGCTGCCCGAGTTCGGTGGTCACAGCCGTGCGCTCGGACTCCGCGGCGGCGAGCTCCGCCCGCGCCTGCGCCAGCGAGCGGTCGACGGAGTCGATGACGGCGGGCAGCTGCCCCGCGACGCCGGCGGCGATCTCGCGCTGCGCACGGCGCACGACTGCCCGTCGCGCCGCCTCCGCGGCGGCCTCGCGTTCGCGTTCGCGCTGCCGTTCGAGTGCGACGACACGCGCCTCTCCGGCACGGATGCGCTCGCGCAGGGTCTCGACGTCCAGCCGCGCGCGCATCTCGGCGTCACGCGCCGCTTCGAGCTCGGCGAGCATGCCCTCGCGCGCCGACGCGTCGAGGATCGGCCGCGGGGCTTCGAGGGCCGCGGTCAGCTGGTCCTCAGCCGAGCGAGCCGAGTCCTCGGCCTCTTCGACCGCCGCGGCGGCCTGGGCAACGCCGGCGGCGAGCCGGTCGCACTCGGCGACAGCGGCCTCGTGGCGGACAGTCGCGCGATTGACCTGCTCGGCATGGGCGGCGAGGGCCGCATCGTGCTCTCGGAGGGTGGCGAGCGTCGTCCTGGTGCGCTGACGCGCGGACTCGAGCTCGCGGGTCGCGTCGCCGAGCGCCTCCCGCAGCGATTCCGCCACGACGGTGATCTCGTCGCGGCGTTCGGCTGCGGCATCCCGTTCCGCGGCGAGCTCCAGCCGGGAGCGGGACGAGCCGGCACCGGCGCGGAGCGAGTACTCCGTGTAGACCTCTCCGCGTCGGGTCACCAGGGTCAGCGGGCCGCCGAGTTCGGCGTCCGCCAGGGCGGGACCGGCTTCGCGCGCGACCTCGAGGTCGTCGACGACCACGACGTACGAGAGCAGCCCGAGCACACCCTCGGGTGCGGTCACCACCTCACCTGCGGGGACGACGCCGCGCAGCTCGGGGAACGCGGGCCGCATCGTGCCCGCCTCCGCGATGACGATGTCGACCATGCCCGCCTCGGCATCGCGTGCCGCCTCCGCCACCGCGAATGCGCTCGCGCGGTCCTCCACGAGCACGCCTTCCGCGATCGGGCCCAGCACGGCTGCGATCGCCGCCTCGAACCCCGACTTCACCTGCACCGCGTCGCCGACGAGACCGCGCACGCCATCGCGACCCTGCGCGATGAGCGCAGAGGCGCCGTTCTTCACATCCAGCGCCCTGCTCAGCGCGGCCGTCTGCGCCGTCAGCGCCTCACGCTCCCGCTCCGCCGCATGCAGACGCTCGCGCAGCGCCGACACCGCGGCCTCCGCCTCGGCGGCGTCGCGCTGCGCGCGCTCATACGCGGCGGCGTGATCGGCCGTTGACGCATCGGGCACGACGTCGGGGTCGACCCCGGCGAGGACCTCCTCGGCCTCCGCGCGGCGTGCGAGCGCGGCATCCAGCGCCTTCTGCTGCCGCTCGACGGCCGTGCGGACGGCGGCGAGAGCAGATGCCGCGGCCTCGGCGGTCCCCCGCAGGGCCGTGATGCGCATGTCGTGCTCCGAGACGAGCGCGCTCTGCGCGGCGATGTCGACATCGAGGGCGTCGAGCTCGGCGCGGGCCCGCACGACATCGCGGGCGGCCGCCGCGGCAGCGTCCTGCGAGGCCCCCATTCCGTCCGAGACGTCGTCGATCTCGGCACGCGCCTCGTCGATCATCGCCTGCGACACGGTGGTGAACTCGATCCGCTCCTCGTCCTCGGCGTCGCCGAGCAGCGCCAGTCGCTGGCCTGCGAGCGCGTAGAGGCCACGGAGGCGCTCCTGAACGCGCTCCAGCCCGAAGGCGATGCGACGGGCGCGGTCCACGTTCTCCGAGCGCTGGTCGTTCTCGAGCTGCTCGATGCGGACCCGGGAGTTGTCGAGTCGGTCCTGCAGCACCATCCGTTCGGCGTGACGCTCCTGCTCGCTCTGCGCGTGCGATGCGAGCTCGGCCCGGAGCCCCGAGATCTCGTCGGCGAACAGCCGGGCCTTCGCGTCGCGCACCACGGCCGCGATGGTCGCGGCCTCCCGGGCGATCTGAGCCTGCCGCCCGAGCGGCTTCAGCTGCCGGCGCAGCTCGCCGGCGAGATCGCTCAGGCGCGTGAGGTTTGCTTCCATCGCGTCGAGCTTGCGGAGCGTCTTCTCCTTGCGCCGCCGGTGCTTGAGGATGCCGGCGGCCTCTTCGATGAAGCCCCGACGGTCCTCCGGAGTCGCCTGCAGCACGCTGTCGAGTCGCCCTTGACCGACGATCACGTGCATCTCGCGGCCGAGCCCGGAGTCGCTCAACAGCTCTTGGACGTCGAGCAGCCGGCAGGAGTCGCCGTTGATCGCGTACTCGCTCGAGCCGTTGCGGAAGAGCGTGCGGCTGATCGTGACCTCGGCGTACTCGATGGGCAGCGCGCCGTCGCTGTTGTCGATCGTCAGCTGCACCTCCGCACGGCCGAGCGGGCCGCGCGTCGCCGTGCCGGCGAAGATGACGTCCTCCATCTTCCCGCCGCGGAGGGTCTTGGCACCCTGTTCGCCCATCACCCAGGCGAGGGCGTCGACCACGTTCGACTTGCCCGAGCCGTTCGGGCCGACGATGCAGGTCACGCCCGGCTCGAGCGCGAACGTCGTCGGCTGGGCGAACGACTTGAACCCTTTGAGCGTCAGGCTCTTCAGGTGCATGGATTCGCCCCCGCCCCGGTCGATTACCCGCCTACGCTACCCGAGCGAAGCGGTCGCGCCCGGTAGACCGGCCGCAGGACGAGCCGTCTGCGTATCTGTCGTCCGCGGCCCGGCGCCGTTCGAACCCCCAGCGCGTGCCGGGCCGCGACACGCGATACGTTCGCCGAATCTGGGAGAAAGCTTGACGCGGGTATTCCGGAGGCGGTAGCGTCACTCTTCGCGTCTGAAGTCGAGAAAGGAGGTCCCCCGATGATGCTGATGAACCCCACTGGAATCGCCGCCCGTGATGGCGGAGCGATTCGTGCCGTCGCGTCGGGGACCTACTCCTTCGGCGCTGTGCTGAGCGGCCGCTTCCCCGCCGCCATCTGACCCCCGCAGGGGACGAGTCTGCCCGCTTCCGGGCGCTGCTCGTCTACTGCGCTGGCTCCGCTTCGCGGCGCTGAGCGCGCACCCCCTGCCTTCGTTCCGTCGTGCTGCGGCATGACATCTCCGCCTCCGGCGCCCGCCGAGGCATCCTTTCACAATCGGAAAGAGCAATCATGAACACTCTCCTTGCGCCGCAGCGCCGATCGGGCCTTCCCGATACGCTGCGGCTCCCGAGCCGCGACACCCGCATCCCGCTCCTGGACCGCCTCGCCCTCCATGTGGGCCTGCGTCTCCTGCTGTGGAGCACCCGCGCACCGCGACTCGCGGACGACCGCCGCCGGCACGCTCACGCGTTCCAGCACCAGGAGGCCACCGCGCAGCGTGAACGCGCCTACCTCCGCGAGGCCAGCCTCGCGCCCCGGCCGTGACGGCCACCGGGTCCGCCGCCCGCACCCGGGCGGCGGACCCCACCCCCTCGCAACACGCATCGACATCGCAAGGACGCATCGACATGACCACCATCACCGGGCTCGAACTCCGACCCCTCGTCGTTCCCGCTTCGATCGACGCACCGGACGCCGCCGACTTCGTCGAGATGGTCAGGGTGCGCAACATCATCTACCGCGAGATCTCCGGTCACGACGACCATCGGATCACCGCGGACGAACTGCTCCCCCACTACCGCCCGACCGAGTACCAGACCCGGCTGTCGTGGGTGATCGTGGACAACGGGCGGTGCATCGGCCGCGTCGGCGTCGACATCCCCCAGGAGGCGGGTTCGAAGGAGGCCTTCTGGCTGATCGAGCTGCTGCGCGATTCCTGGGGTCGCGGCATCGGCTCGGCGGCGTACGAGCTCGTCGAGCAGACCGCGCGTGCCCACGGCCGCACCGTGCTGCAGTCCTGGGCGGAGCATCCTGCCACTGCCGGCCCGCGGCTGGCTCCGCCGACCGGCTTCGGACAGATCCCCCACGACCACATCGCCCGGTTCTACCTGCGCCACGGCTACGCGCTGGAACAGGTCGAGCGCAACAGCGCGTTCGACCTGACAGGCTCGTTCGCCGAGGTGGAGCGACTGCTGGCCGAGGCGCAGACAGCCTCACCCGGTTACCGCTTGGTGCAGTGGTTCGCCCCCACCCCTGAGGAGTACGTGGCCGGATACGCCTGGATGAAGTCGCGGATGTCGACCGACGCGCCCTCGGCAGCCCTCGAGTTCGCCGAAGAGGCGTGGGACGCCGCGCGCATCGCCGAGCACGACGCGCGCTACACGTCGTCCGGTCGCACGATCCAGGTGACCGCTGCGCAGCACATCGAGACCGGTGAGCTGTGCGCGTTCAACGAGCTCGTGATCGGCAAGGACCGCACCGAGCCGTCCCACCAGGAGGACACGCTCGTGCTCAAGGAGCACCGGGGCCACAAGCTCGGCACGCTCGTCAAGTGCGCCGGACTCCTGTCCTGGCGCGACGTGGCGCCCGCATCCGCGCGCGTCATCACCTACAACGCAGAGGAGAACCGGCCGATGCTGGACATCAATGAGGCGATCGGCTTCGCGCCGATCGCGTACGTGGGGGCCTGGAAGAAGGTGCTCGATGACTGATTTCGCCGTCACCGCGGTCGTGACCGTCCAGCGGATCGCCGTTCCCGCAGCGGTGGATGCGCCGGACGCCCGCATCTTCCTCGAGATGGTGCGGATCGCCAACGCGGTCTGCCTCGAAGATGCGGGTCACGACTATCTGAACGAGGATGCCGACGAGGTCCTCGGCTTCTGGCAGGACCAGACCGACTGGACCCAGCTCGGCTTCGCCGCGCTGCGCGGCGACGCGGTGCTCGGCGCCGTGAAGCTGATGGTCTCGAACCAGGCCGATACCAGCACCGTGGAGTTCGATCTCATGGTCGACCCGCCGCATCGCAGCCAGGGCGTCGAGGAGCTGCTGCTCGCCGAAGTCGAGCGTGAGGCGCGTGAACGAGGACTCGCCACCATCCAGACCTGGACGCTACACCGGCCCCAGACGGAGGGCCCGCGCCTGGAGCCGCCGACCGGATGGGGCTCGATCCCCGCCGACGATCCGCAGACGCGATTCCAGCTGGCGAGCGGCTTCACGCTCGAGCAGGTGGAGCGCAACAGCGTCTTCGACCTCACCGGCGACTTCGGCACCGTCGAGCGCATGCTCGCCGAGGCGGTGGCGACCGCCGGTGAGGACTACCGCTCGATCCAGTGGACGTCGCCGACGCCGCCCGAGTACCTCGATGGGTTCGCGTACGCGATCTCGCGCATGTCGACAGATGCGCCCGCCGGCGGTCTGGTCATCGACGAGCAGCATTGGGATGCCGCACGCGTCCAGCGTCGCGACGCCCGGCTGAAGGCGCAGGGCCTCACCGTCTCGGTAGCCGTCGTGCTGCACGTGCCGACGGGCCGGATCGCGGCGTACAACGAACTCGCCATCGCGGAGGACCGCTCCGGCGCGACCCAGCAGTTCGGCACGCTGGTCGTGAAGGAGCACCGCGGGCATCGCCTCGGAACCATCGTGAAGTGCGCGAACCTGCTGCGCTGGCGCGACCTGGTTCCCGAGTCGCCGCGGGTCTCGACCTTCAACGCCGAGGAGAACCGCCACATGCTCGACATCAATGAAGCCATCGGCTTCGTGCCCGCCTCATACGCGGGTGCGTGGAAGAAGGTGCTCGAGCTCTGATCTCGCCGACGAACGGCGCGCGCTTCAGACGCCGTCACGGGGTCCGGGCACCGAGCGCGGCATCCGCTGGCAGTGCGCGCAGAAGTGACTCGAGCGATTCGTGAACGACACGCGCACGATCGGACGGCCGCATCGGGGACACGGTTCCCCGGTGCGGCCGTACGCGTTGAGCGAGTGGGCGAAGTAGCCTGCCTGGCCGTTCACGTTGACGTACTGCGCGTCGAAGCTCGTGCCGCCCTCGGCCAGCGCCTTGTCGAGCACGTGCCGCACCTCGCCCAGCAGGCGGTTCACCGCGCGCGTCGACAGGACCCGTGCCGGCGTCTCCGGGTGGATGCGCGCAGCCCACAGGGACTCGTCGGCGTAGATGTTGCCGACACCGCTGACGATCGTCTGGTCGAGCAGCACCCGTTTGATCGCCGAGTCCTTGCGCCGGAGGATGAGTCGGACGGCGGAATCCGAGAATGCGGGATCCAGCGGATCCCGAGCGATGTGGGCGACCTGTGCCGGGACGGATGCCTCGGCCCACCCCCGTCCGCCGGGTGCGCCGTCAGCGGTCGGGATCAGGTCGTCGATCGCCAGCGATCCGAACGTCCGCTGGTCCGCGAACACGACGGACAGCTCCCCGTGCAGCGGGTGCGCCAGGTCGATGCGAACGCGCTCGTGCCGCTCGGCAGCCGCCCCCGGGGCTCGCAGCAGCATCTGGCCGCTCATTCCCAGGTGGCCCACGACGGCATCGGAGGCCGTGCCGCCGCCGGCGTCGGGATGCAGCGGCAGCCACAGGAACTTGCCGCGCCGGGCGGCGGAGAGCAGGACCCGCCCGGTGAGCCGAGCCTCGAAGTCCGTCGCGTCGCCGGAGTGCCGCGTCAGCGCTCGCTCGTCGAGCACCGTGACGCCGAGCACCAGGGCGCCGCTGACCGCGGGCGCGAGGCCTGCGCGCACGACCTCGACCTCGGGAAGCTCAGGCACGCCCGCTGAGGTCGCGCCACGCGGTGAGCGCGGCGGCCATCTCGGCGTGCTTCTTGCTCGTCCCCGCACCCTCGGCGATGAGGTCGCCGACGGTGACGGCCGCCGTGAAGCGACGATCGTGGTCGGGTCCGGTCGAGGTCACCGCGTACATCGGGGGCTGCAAGCCGCTGTGCGCGGCGAGCTCCTGCAGCGCGGTCTTCGGATCCATCGCCGCGCCGTAGCGCTCGGGATCTGCGAGCAGCGGCTCGACGAGCCGCAGCACCAGGCCGGTGGCGGCATCCGTGCCGGCTGACAGGTAGGCGGCCCCGAAGATCGCCTCCATCGTGTCGGCGAGGATCGAGTCCTTGTCGCGACCGCCGGTGAGGATCTCGCCCCGGCCGAGCAGGAGGTGCTCCCCCAGGCCGATGCCGCGGGCGATCTCGGCGAGGGCGACGGTGGAGACGACACCGGCACGTCGCTTAGCGAGTGCGCCCTCTTCGAGGTCGGGGTGTCCGGTGAACAGTCGCACCGTCACGGCGAGACCCAGCACCGAGTCGCCGAGGAACTCGAGACGCTCGTTGTTCGGCCCCTGCCCGTGCTCGTACGCCCACGACCGATGCGTGAGCGCCAGCGACAGAAGCTCGGGGTCGATGACGACTCCGAGCTTCTGTGTGAGGTCAGCGTGCGCGATGCTCTCGGCAGCGACGTCTGTCACGTCAGTGCGCGATGATCAGACGTCGGCGACCTTGCGGCCCTTGTACTCGAGGAACAGCTCAGTGCCCTGCGAGTCGGTGACGACCTTCGCCTGGTGAGGACGGCTGTAGACCTTCTTGCCGTTCTCGATCGTGGTCGTCAGCGTGATGGGCGCCGCCTTCCACTGGGCGCGACGCGAACGAGTGTTGGAGCGGGAGACCTTCCGCTTCGGGGGGTTACCTGCCATGACTTGCTCTCTTCTGTGTTCTCGACGCCGGGAATCAACCGCGGGGGCGCGGTGCTTCGTCGTCGTGGTCTGTGGTGTAGTCCTGGAGCGCGGCCCAACGTGGATCGAGGGGCTCGCTCAGCTGCGATCCGGCGCTATCGGCCAGTCGCTCGCCCGTGACCGGATCGAGGCCGGGGCAATCCGGCTGGCACACCGGCTGAAACGGAAGCGACAGGACGACCGCTTCCCTGACCAGAGTTTCAAGATCCACGTGATCGTCTTGAACCTCGAAGTCAGCTTCTTCCTCCCCAGGATACGCGAAAAGCTCCTGAAACTCGACTTGGAGCCCCTCGGTGATGTCGGTGAGGCACCGGCTGCAGACGCCGGAGTACTCGGTGTCGATGTCGCCGGAGGCGAGAATGCCCTCGTGCACGGACTCGAGCCGCACCTCGACGACGACCGGCTCCCCCTCGGGGATGGATACCAGGCCCTCTCCCCACTTCGCGGGTGCCGGGACCTCGATGGTGTGCTCGCGCATCTCGCCGGAGCGGTGGATGATGTCGCGGATCGGAAGGACGAACGGACCCGTCACATGCTTTCTGGCCACGACTCCAGCCTAGCCGCGGTTCCTGGTCAGATGCCCCGCGCGCCGGTGTCGAGGAACCGCGCCACCGCCGACGGCACGTACGGCGAGACGTCGCCGCCGAGCGCGGCGACCTGACGCACCAGCGAGCTCGACACGAGCGCGTGCGCGGGGTCGGGCAGGAGGAACACCGTCTCGACGTGCGCGAGGTGGCGGTTCACGATCGCCATCGGCGTCTCGTACGCCACGTCGATCTGCGAGCGGATGCCCTTCACCAGGACGCTCGCCCCGACATCCGTCGCGTAGTCGACCAGCAGGCCCATGCTCCACGAGGCCACGACGACCTCGCCGTCGATGTCGCTCTCGGCGATGGACTGCTCGAGGAGCGCCTGACGCTGCGCGATCGGCAGCATGGCCTCTTTGCCGGGGTTGTGCACGACGAGCACGTGGAGCTCGTCGTAAAGCGACGCGGCGCGGCGGATCACGTCGAGATGACCGAGCGTCGGCGGATCGAACGAACCAGGGACGACGGCGATCCGGCTGCTCATGCCGACCAGCCTACTGGGCGCCTCGAGGTCGAATCCGCCGCGCGTCAGTTCTTCGCGAGGGCCGCGCGCTCGGCCATTCCGACGTTGCGTTCGAGCGCGGCGGACAGACCAGGATGCCGCTGCAGCGCGGGGTCGTCGGCCAGCACCTGCTCGGCCGCGATCCGCGCCTCGGCGATGATGTCGGCATCCTTCACCACCCGCAGGAGGCGCAGCGACGACCGCGCGCCGGACTGCGCGTCGCCCAGGACGTCGCCCTCCCCTCGCAGCTCGAGATCGACCTCGGCCAGCGCGAAGCCGTTCAGAGTCGAAGCGACGGCTTCGACGCGATCGCGCGCCGGGGTGCCGCGGGGCGCCTCGGTGACCAGCAGGCAGAGGCCCGGGATGCCGCCGCGACCGACGCGACCGCGCAGCTGATGAAGCTGCGACACGCCGAACCGGTCGGCCTCGAGGATCGCCATCGTCGACGCGTTCGGCACGTCCACGCCGACCTCGACCACTGTCGTCGCCACGAGCACGTCGATGTCACCGCGGGCGAACGCCTGCATCACGGCATCCTTCTCGTCAGAGGGCATCTTGCCGTGCAGCATCTCGACACGGATGTCGGAGAACGACGAATGCCGCGACAGCAGGTCTGCGACCTGTACGACTCCCCAGCGCGTGCGGGCGGTCTCACCGCCGACGTCTCCGGGCGGCTCGTCGGCGGTGTCGTCCTTGGTGAGCGCCTCGGCGTCGATGGCGGCGCAGACCACGAACGCCTGGCGCCCCTGGCCGACCTCCTCGGCGATGCGCTCCCACACCCGCCCGAACCAGCCGGGATGCTCGGCCAGCGGAGCGACGAACGTCTCGATGCCCGCGCGCCCGGCCGGCATCGTGCGGATGGTCGAGACGTCCAGGTCGCCGAAGACCGTCATCGCCACGGTGCGTGGAATGGGCGTCGCGGTCAGCACCAGCGCATGCGGCGACGAGCCCTTCGCGCGCAGCGACTCACGCTGCTCGACGCCGAAGCGGTGCTGCTCGTCGACCACGACCAGACCGAGATCGGCGAACGTCGTGCTCTCGCTGAGGAGGGCATGGGTGCCGACGACGATGCGCGCCTGGCCGGATGCGGCGCGCAGCGCGGCCTTGCGCCGCTCTGCCGCGGGCAGCTGCCCGGTGAGCAGGGTGGGCATCAGCTCGGGGGCGAGCTGCGGGCCCAGCATCCGGGCGATGGAGCGCACGTGCTGCCCCGCCAGCACCTCTGTCGGGGCGATGAGCGCCGACTGGCCGCCGGACTCGGCGACCTGCAGCATCGCGCGCAGAGCGACGAGCGTCTTGCCCGAGCCGACCTCACCCTGCACCAGGCGGTTCATCGGCCAGTCGCCCTGGAGATCGCGGGCCACGTCATCGCCGACACTGACCTGGTCGGGCGTGCGGGGGAACGGCAATGCTGCGTCGAACCGCTCCAGCAGCGCCCCGGGAGCCCGGCGTGTCGCAGACAGCGCCCGGACGAACTGTCGCTGCTGCAGGAGTGCGACCTGCAGGACGAAGGCCTCCTGCATGCGCAGCGTCGCGCGCGCCGGCTCGATCTCCTCCAGGGCCTTCGGCCGGTGGATGCGCTCGATCGCCGTGCGGGCGTCGAGCAGCCCGTGCCGCGCGCGAAGCTCGTCGGTGAGCGGGTCCGGGACATCGCCGAGCCCATCGAGCACGAGGTCGACGATCTTCTGCAGCTGCCAGCTGGCGATCGTGCTCGTCGCCGGGTAGATGGGGATGGGCAGGTTCACGTTCGCCTCGGCCTGAAGGCGGGCCTGCTCCTCGTCGTCGAACAGCTCGTAGTCGGGGTGGGCGAGCTGCTTCGCGCCGCGATACTCCCCCACCTTTCCGGCGAAGATGCCGCGCCGGCCAGGCTTGAGGTCCTTGACGCGCCAGGCCTGGTTGAAGAACGTCAGCGACAGCTCGCCGTTGCCGTCGCTGATCACCACCTCGAGCAGCGACCCGTTCCGGTTCTTCATGCGCCGTTCGCTCGCCCGCCGGACCTCGGCCACGATCGTCACCGGCTCGCCCACCGGAAGCGAGGAGATCTGCGTCAGCTCGCCTCGACGCGCGTACCGGCGGGGATAGTGCGCCATCAGGTCGCCGACCGTCGTCATGCCGAAGGCACGCTCGAGCGCCGCCGCCGTCTTGCCGCCGACCGCGCCGCCGAGGCTCGAGTCGAGGGTGAAGGACGCCATGAGTCGAGTCTAGGATCCGCCGCCGACGACCGTCGGCGAACCCACAGCGCGCAGGTCGGGGAGCCACGGCGGCCACTGTCGGCCGAAGCACAGCGGGAAATCGTATGGTTGCGGGATGCTCCGACGACTCCTCTCCCGTGTCTACTGGGCCTGCAGTCGCTGGACGCTGTCCACCGAACCGGCCCCGGATCGCCCCACCGTCCTGCTGGGCGCGCCGCACACCTCGAACTGGGACTTCGTGCTCATGCTCGGCATCGCGTGGCGGCTGCGCATGCCGGTGCGCTGGCTCGGCAAGGCGAGTCTGTTCCGCGGCTGGAAGGGACCGATCATGCGCGGCCTCGGCGGCATCCCCGTCGACCGCGCCGACCCCTCCCGCGTCGTCGGCGACGTCGTCGCACGGATCCACGCGGGCGAGGTGTTCGGCCTCGTCGTCACCCCCGAGGGCACACGCGGCTCCAGCTCCTACTGGAAGTCCGGCTTCTATCGCATCGCCCGCGCGGCGGGGCTGCCGGTCACGCTCGGCTACGTGGACCGCACCACGATGACGACGGGTCTCGGCCCCACGATCGAGCTCACCGGGGACGTCGGCGCCGACATGGATGTCATCCGCGCGTTCTACGCCGACAAGTCCGGCCTCCACCCGGAGCTGCGCACCGAACCGCGCCTGCGCGAAGAGGACGCCGCGATCGCGTGAGCGCCGCTCCGAGCGGACTCGCCTCGATATCGTGAAGCTGTGACACGCATCATCTCCGGGCGAGCCGGCTCGATCGTGCTCGACGTCCCCGACGCGGGCACGCGGCCCACGAGCGACCGCGTGCGCGAATCGCTCTTCGGTGCGCTGCAGTCGGCCGGTGTGCTGCACGGTGCGGCAGTGCTCGACCTCTACGCCGGCTCGGGCGCGCTCGGGCTGGAGGCGGTCAGTCGGGGCGCGGCATCCGCGGATCTCGTCGAGAAGTCACCGCGAGCGGCGGCGGTCGCGCAGCGCAACGCCGGCCGCGTGGCCAAAGCCGTCGGCACCCAGGTCGCCCTGCGCGTGCACCGCACCGCCGCCGACGCGTTCCTGCGGACGGCCCGCGGCCCGTTCGACATCGTCTTCCTCGATCCGCCCTACGACGTGGGCGAGTCCGAGCTCGCCGCGACTCTCGCGCTGCTCGTCCCGCTTCTCGCGGACAGCGCCGAGGTGATCGTCGAGCGGGCATCGCGCTCCCCCGAGCCCGCGCTCCCGGCCGGGCTGGTCGCGACCCGTTCCAAGCGCTACGGCGACACGACGCTGTGGTGGGCGACCACCCGCGAGGCCGAGGCGGGCGCCGGCGGCGACACGATCAGCGGATCAGCCGGCTGACGACGGTGCCTCGCGGATGGGGGCAGTGGCGGGCGGGCCGCTCCAGACATCCGGGCCGTCGAAGCCGACATCGCGGGTGATCGTCAGCTCACCACTCGGAGACAGCCGGATGCGGAAGGTCACCGCGTCTTTGAGTACGCGCAGCAGCGCGATGAAGTCGCCTCCCCGCCACCCGCCGGATACCGCGACCCGGTCGCCGAACCATTCGCGTTCTCCGTCGAGTACGAGTTCGCCGACGGCCCACTCGTCCGGCGCGCAGGCGAGCTCGACCCCATTGATCGCCAGGGACTCCGGCCCGATCCGCAGTCGCGCGATCGGTCCTGCCGTGTAGGCGTACTCGAGCTCCGTGTCGCGCTGCGCGCCACCCGCCGGTGGGATCACGAGGGGCGACGGGAGCGAAGCCTCGGCTTCGGTGGTGTCGAACGCCGGCAACAGCTCGCTCCAGATGGCAGCGGGCGGCAGGTGCATGTTCTCCAATCCCCCGGTGATCGCCACGACCGCGTCCTGCTCGGGCAGCACGATGACGTACTGGCCGAACGCACCATCGCCGCGGTAGGCACCGTCGGGGCACCGCCAGAACTGGAAGCCGTACCCCTGCTGGTCCCAGTGCCCGCTCGCCTCGTCGCCGTTGGCGATCTGCGCACTCGTGGCGAGGTCGATCCACTGCGCGGGCACCAGCTGGTCGCCGTGCCATTCACCGCGCTGCAGCAGCAGCTGCCCGAACGCGGCGAGCTCCTCGGCGCGGATCATGAGCCCGTAGCCGCCCGCGTCCACGCCGGTAGGGCTCTGCAGCCACCACGGCTCCTGGAAGCCGAGCGGCGCGAACAGGCGCGGCGTGAGGTAGTCGAGCAGGCGCTCGCCGGTGCGTCGCTGCACGATCTCGGACAGGAGGTAGGTGGCGGCGGTGTTGTACAGCCAGTGCGTTCCGGGCGCGAACTCCAGTTCGGCGGCGAGGATCGCGCGGGCCCACTGGTCGGAGGCGTGCCACTCCGGCTCTGCGGCGTGCCCTGTCGACATCGTCAGCAGGTGGCGGACGCTCAGGGCGCCGAGCTGCGGCGACGGCTCCTCGGGCACGAGATCGGGCAGCAGATCCACGACGAGATCGTCCAGCGCCAACAGTCGCTCGTCGATCGCGAGACCCACGGCCGTCGACGTGAAGCTCTTGCTCACCGAGTACATCGCGTGCGGAGCATCCCGTTCATACGGCGCCCACGTCGCCGCGAGCACGACATGGCCGTGCCTGATCACGGTCACCGTGTGGACGTGCTCGATCGCGTCGAGGGCCGACACGAGACGCGCTAGTGCCGCGGTGGGAACACCCTGGTCTTCGGGCCGCGATCGCGGCAGCAGGTCGGTCATCGAGCCCACAGTAGCGGCGAGCCCGACATCGACGCACCGGGTGGTGCTCAGCCCGTGCGGGCGTCCCAGTCGCGATAGGGATCCCAGCCGCCGCGGCCTTCGAACGGCCCGCCGTCGATCAGGACGGCGTGCTCGCCGCGCGCCCGCACCGTGCCGACGCGCACGAACCCGTGCGGCAGGGCCCGGCCACCAGGGAACGCCGCCAGCAGCGCGTGGTCCTCGCCCCCTCCGAGCGCCGATGCGGGATCCGCGCCGAGAAGCGACGATTCCAGCGCGAGGGTGACACCGGATGCCGCCGCCAGCCGTGAGGCGTCCAGCACGAGGCCGTCCGAGACATCCATCATCGCGGTGGCCCCCGCGTCCGCGGCCTCGGGACCGAGCCAGACCGGAGGCGACGGCCGGAGCTGTGCGACGAGATCGGTGAGCTCCTCCGGTTCGAGCACACGCTCGTCGACCGCAGTCGGCGTCCCCGCGGCATCCGTGAAGCGCTCGAAAAGGATGCGCAGGCCACGCGCCGCTCTGCCGAGCTCACCCGCGACCGCCACGACGTCACCCACCCGCGCACCTGAGCGGAGCACGGGCGCGCGTCCCGCCAAGGCGCCGAGCGCTGTCACCGCGACGGTGAGCGTGTCCGACACGGTGAGGTCGCCGCCCTCGACCCGGCAGCCGGGCGCCAGATCGCGACACGCTGCTCGCAGTCCGTCGGCGATGCCGGTGACGAACGACAGTCGCGTCGCGTCGGGCATCGCCAGCGCCACCAGCAATGCGGTCGGCGTCGCACCCATCGCGGCGATGTCGGCGAGGTTGACGGCGGCCGCCTTGTAGCCGAGGTCGAAGGCGCTCGACCAGGCGAGCCGGAAATCAGGGCCGTGGACGAGCGTGTCGACGGTCGCGACCACGCGCCCGTCGGCGGTCGCGATCACGGCGGCGTCGTCACCGGGACCGACGAGGGCGTTCGACTCACCGAGCCGCTCCAGGATGCTGCGAAGAATGGTCCCCTCGCTGAGCTCCCCCACCGTCGGATCCCCGTGCGCGCCATCCACCTCACCACGCTACCGCGGTCGGCGAAGCAGCCTGCCGCGCCGGGTTAGCCTGGAGCGGTGCGTGTTCTTCCCTCCCCGGTCGCGATCAGGCCGGTCGCGATCAGGCTCGTCGCGATCGGAATGGCCGCGGTCGCCGCGATCGGCTTGACGGGGTGCACCTCGACCGTCGACCTCGATCCTGCCGAGTCCGCGAACGACCCGCTGTGTGCGGAGATCACGTCGAACCTGCCCGGCACGGTCAGCGAACAGCCGCGCCGGTGGACGGACGCCCAGGCCACGGGTGCGTGGGGCGAGCCCGCGAAGGTGCTGCTGACATGCGGCGTCGAGCCTCCGGGGCCCACGACCCTGCGCTGCGAGAGCGTGGCAGGCGTCGACTGGATCGTCGACGACTCCGATGCGCCGCGCTTCCGGCTCACGACGTTCGGCCGCACTCCGGCCGTCGAGATCTACCTCGACACCACCGCCGATGAGAACGGCGAGGGGGCGTCCAGCCGCGATGTCCTCGATGCGCTGTCGCCGATCGTGAGCGTGCTGCCGGTCGACGGGCAGTGCCTCGAACGCGACGACGCGACGCCCGCCCCCTGACACGCCGGCGCTTCGGGACGACGCAGCGCACACCGACGCACGGCTCGGCCGAACGCCGGACGCGCGCCTCAGCGCGCGTTCGCGGTCGCCGCCACTCGGGTGGTGCGCTCGAGCGCCGTGTCGACGAGTTCGGTGATCAGCTGCGGGTACGACACACCCGAGGCGATCCAGCACTTCGGGAACATCGAGATCGGGGTGAATCCCGGCATGGTGTTCAGCTCGTTGACATACAGGCCGTCGGCCGTCAGGAAGAAGTCGACGCGGGCGAGTCCCTTGCCGTCCACCGCCTGGAACGCGCGGATGCCGAGCTCCTGGATCGCCGAGATCTCGGCGTCCGTCAGGTCGGCCGGGCAGACGACCTCGGCCCCCTCACCCCCCAGGTACTTGCCCTCGAAGTCGTAGAAATCCCGTGTGGTCAGCACGATCTCGCCGGGCAGAGACGCGCGGGCAATCGCGCCCCCGCGGCCCTCGAGGATCGCCACCTCGACCTCGCGACCGACGATGGCCGACTCGATGAGCACCTTGTCGTCCTCGGCGAATGCCAGTTCCAGGGCTCCCGCCAGCTCGGAGGAATCGTGCACCTTCGAGACGCCGACGCTCGACCCCGCACGCGCAGGCTTGACGAACGTGGGCTCACCCAGGGGCGCGGCATCCGCTCGCACACCCTCGGGATCGCTCTCCCAGCGCGCACGCGTGACCGTCACCCACGGCGACACCGGCACGCCGGCCGCGGCGAGCACGATCTTCATGAAGTGCTTGTCCATGCACAGCGCGGAGTCCAGGACGCCGCCGCCCGCATACGGGATGCCGAGCGTGTCGAAGAAGCCCTGGACGGTGCCGTCCTCACCGTGCAGCCCGTGGAGGATCGGCAGGACCACGTCCAGGCGGCCGAGCTCGTCCACGGAGCCGTCGGCACGACGCACCCGCAGCGTCCGGTCGGCGCCACCTTCGGGCCACACGACGCGCGTGCCGTTGTCGACGACTTCGGGAAGCCGGTCGGCGTCGAGCGCGAACTTGTCGGGATCGTCGTCTTCGAGGACGAACACGCCGTCGCGGGTGATTCCGATCGGTATCACCCGGTAACGGTCACGGTCGATCGCCCGGAGCACCCCGCCCGCCGTTGCGGAACTGATCGAGTGCTCGCTGGATCGACCGCCAAAGAGCACCGCCACCGCCGGCTTGTCCATTCGTCGTCCTCTCACCCTGGGGGGTGTCGTCGTCTGTTGTGAGATGCGGCGCGATGTCGCGCGGATTCATCGTGCCGTCGAGCACCATCTTGACCTGCTCGACGATGGGCATCTGCACGCCCACTTCACGTGCCAGCTGCAGAATGGGCGCGACGGACGCGAGTCCCTCCGCCGTCTGGTTCATCTGCTTGACCACATCGTCGAAACGATATCCCTGGCCGAGCAGGCGTCCCGCAGTGTTGTTGCGGCTGAGCGGCGACTGACACGTCGCGATGAGGTCGCCGAGGCCGGCAAGACCCTGGAGGGTCTCGGGCTGGGCGCCGAACGCGACCGCGAAGTCGGTCATCTCGACGAGACCGCGCGTGATGATCGACGCCTTCGTGTTCTCGCCGTAGCCCACGCCGTCGACGATGCCGATGGCGACCGCGATCAGGTTCTTGAGCACGCCGCCGAACTCGGTGCCGATCACGTCGGTGTTCACGAACGTGCGGAAGTACTGGTTGCGGGCGCGGCGGGCGACGGCCTCCGCGGTCTCCTGGCTGGTCGACGAGATGACAGCGGCGGTCGGCTGCTCACGCGCGATCTCGAGGGCGAGGTTCGGTCCGGAGGCGACCGCGATGCGCGCGGGATCGCAGTGCAGCTCCTGCTCGATCACCTGGCTCATGCGCAGGCCGGTGCGCCGCTCGACGCCCTTCATCAGCGAGACGATGGGCGCGTCGCTCTGCGCGATGAGCGGCCGCACGGCCTTGAGGTTCTGCCGCACCGCCTGGCTCGGGATCGACAGGTAGACCTGTTCGGCGCCCTCGAGCGCCTCGGAGAGGTGGTGGGTGGCGTGCATGTCGCGCGGCAGATTGATGCCCGGGAGGTACTCGCTGTTGCGCTTGCCCTCCTGGATCTCGCTCGCCAGCTCCGGGCGACGCGCCCACATGGTCACGTGCGCACCGCCGTCGGCGAGGATCTTGCCGAACGTCGTTCCCCAGCTGCCCGCGCCGACCACGGCGACGCGCGGGCGCGCGGCATCCTGCCTACGGCTCAAGGCGCCCCGTCTCCTTCTGGCCGTGATCGGCCGGGTTCCATCGCTCGGGCGGCGCCGGCTCCCCGCGCAGCTGCGAGAGCAGCCCGGCGATGTCGGCCATCACCACGTCGGTCGCCTCGACGAGCGCCGACTGCGAGGACGCCCGGCCGACGTAGGCCGACAGGTCGACCGGGTCGCCGATGACCACGCGCACGCGGCGGCGCAGCGGCCAGAGCTTGAGCTTTCCGTAGCGCGGCAGCACCTGCTGCGCGCCCCAGTGAGCCATCGGGATGACGGGGATGCCGCCGGCCAGCGCAAGACGGACGGCGCCGGTCTTGCCGCGCATCGGCCACAGGTCCGGCTCGCGCGTGAGCGAGCCCTCGGGGTAGACGATCACGCCGCGACCGTGCCGCGCCAGGGTCTCGGACGCCTCGAGCGTCGCGCGGGCCGAGGCGGCCGAGGCGGCGCGCGCGACGGGCACCATGCCGGTCGCCCTCAGGGCCCAGCCCAGCACGGGCACGCGGAACAGGCTCTCCTTCGCCATGAACCGGGGCGCCCGGCCGCTGCGCCACACCGCCAGTGCGACGACGAGAGGGTCGACCTCACTGAGGTGGTTCGGTGCGAGCACGTAGGCCCCGTCGCGCGGGAGCTTCTCCCGACCGTCGATCTCGAGCTTGAAGAGCAGGCTGAGCAGGGGCACCACGATGGCCGCGAGCGGCCAGAAGACGCTCGGACGCGTCTTCTCCGCGGATGCGCGCCGGCGTTCCGTCGCCACCGGGCTATCCGATGACGTCGAAGTCGGCGCCGAGCATGTCGAGCTTGGCGAGGAACTTCTCGTAGCCGCGGCGGATGATGCCGACGTTGCGCACGATCGACTGCCCCTCGGCCGCGAGTGCCGCGATCACATAGCTGTACCCGCCGCGCAGGTCGGGGACGACGACGTCGGCGCCGTGGAGCGCGGTCGGGCCGTTGATCACGGCGGCCTGCTCGAGAGCGCGGCGGGGAACGCGGCGTCCGGCGGTGTCGAGACCCTGAGGGTGCACCACGATGTCGGCGCCCATCTGGTTGAGCGCGTCGGTGAAGCCCAGACGGTTCTCGTACACCGTCTCGTGGACGGTCGAGGTGCCCTCGGCCTGCGTCAGCGCCACGATCAGGGGCTGCTGCCAGTCGGTCATGAAGCCGGGGTGCACGTCGGTCTCGACGACGACGGGCTTGAGCGCGCCGCCGCGGCGGAACTGGATGCCGTCCTCCCGGACGTCGAACCAGCCTCCGGCCTTGCGGAACACATTGAGGAAGGTCAGCATCTCCTGCTGCTTCGCCCCGCCGACGAAGATGTCACCGTCGGTGGCGAGAGCGGCGCAGGCCCAGGACGCGGCCTCGTTGCGGTCGAAGATCGCGCGGTGGTCGTAGCCCTGCAGGGTGTCGACGCCCTCGATGAGTATCACGCGGTTGGGCTCGTACGAGATGATCGCGCCCATCTTCTGCAGCACCGCGATGAGATCCATGATCTCGGGCTCGATCGCGGCGTTGCGCAGCTCCGTCGTGCCCTTGGCCTTGACCGCCGTGAGCAGCACCTGCTCCGTCGCGCCGACACTCGGGTACGGCAGCTCGATGTTCGCGCCGTGCAGACCGTTCGGGGCGGTGATGCGAATGCCCTCGTAGCTCTTGTCGACGACCGCGCCGAACGCGCGCAGCGCGTCCATGTGGAAGTTGATAGGCCGGTCGCCGATGCGGCAGCCGCCGAGGTCCGGGATGAGCGCCTCGCCGAGCAGGTGCAGCAGCGGTCCGCAGAAGAGGATCGGGATGCGCGACGCTCCGGCGTGCGCGTCGATCTCTTCGAAGTGGGCCGACACGGCGCCGCTGGGGTCGAAGTGGAACGTGCCCTCCTCGTCACCCTCGTCGACCCGGACGCCGTGCACTTCGAGCAGCGAGCGCACCACATGCACGTCGCTGATGTCGGGGACATCGCGCAGGGTGCTCGCGGTCTCGCCGAGAAGGGCCGCGACCATCGCCTTGGTGACGAGGTTCTTCGCACCCTTGACCTCGACCCGACCGGTGAGCGGCCGCCCGCCTCTGATCGCGAGGACTTCTCCGGTCACTTCCTGTTCCTCCGCTTCGGCGGCTTTGCTCTCGCCGGCGGCGACATTCAGAAGTGGCTTCATCCGGGTGGTCCTCACTTGGTGTGCACGAGGGGGCTTGAGAGGGTCGCGCGCCCGGGTTGTGGGCGCACGGCCCGGCTTACGGGACGGGGAGTGTCCGCGGCCGCCACGCCTCTCGGCGAGCCTCGAACTGCGCGATCTTGTCTTCGTCACGCAGCGTGAGCCCGATGTCGTCGAGCCCTTCGAGAAGCCGCCACCTAGTGTAATCATCGATCTCGAAAGCGAATTCCAGGCGCTCCGCGGAACTCGCCGCCGGGTCCCCGATCGTCGCGGTGCGCGCCGAGAGGTCCACCGTCATGGCCACGCCGGGGTTCGCTTCGATCGCCGCCCACGCGGCTTGCAGGTCCGCCTCGGAGATCACACCGGCCACGAGCCCCTGCTTGCCCGCGTTGCCACGGAAGATGTCGGCGAACCGCGGGCTCAGCACGACCTTGAAGCCGAAGTCGCGCAGCGCCCAGACGGCGTGCTCGCGACTCGAGCCCGTGCCGAAGTCCGGCCCGGCGACGAGGATGCTCGCTCCCGCGTAGACCGGCTGGTTGAGGACGAATTCGGGGTCCTGGCGCCAGCTGGCGAACAGCGCGTCCTCGAAGCCGGTCTTGGTGACCCGCTTGAGGTACACCGCGGGGATGATCTGGTCCGTGTCGACCGCGGACCGCTTCAGCGGGGCGGCGATGCCGGTGTGCGTCGTGAACGCGTCCATGTCAGGCCTCCGAACCCTGGGCAGCGGCTGCGACAGCCGTGGGAAGATCGCTGGGGCTGGCCAGACGGCCCATGACGGCGGTCGCCGCGGCGACAAGGGGCGACACGAGGTGCGTGCGCCCGCCCTTGCCCTGCCGGCCCTCGAAGTTGCGGTTGCTCGTCGAGGCGCAGCGCTCGCCCGGCGCGAGCTGGTCGGGGTTCATGCCGAGGCACATCGAGCAGCCGGCGAAGCGCCACTCGGCGCCGAACTCCTGGAACACCTTGTCGAGACCCTCGGCCTCCGCCTCGAGGCGGACGCGCGCGGATCCGGGGACGACCATGACGCGCACCCCGTCGGCCTTGCGGTGGCCCTGGATCACCGACGCGAACGCCCGGAGATCCTCGATGCGGCTGTTGGTGCACGAACCCATGAAGACGGCGTCGACGGGCACCTCCTTGAGCGGGGTGCCGGGGGCGAGGTCCATGTACTCGAGGGCACGCTCGGCCGCGGCCCGCTCGTTGGCGTCGGCGAAGTCGGCGGGCGACGGCACGGCGCCCGACAGCGACACGCCCTGCCCGGGGTTGGTGCCCCACGTGACGAAGGGCTCGAGCTCGTTCGCATCCAGGAACACCTCGGCGTCGTACGCCGCGCCCTCGTCGCTGGGCAGCGTGCGCCAATAGGCGACGGCATCCTCCCAGTCCTGACCCTGCGGCGCGTGCGGGCGGCCCTTGACGTAGTCGAAGGTGATGTCGTCGGGCGCGATCATGCCGGCGCGGGCACCGGCCTCGATCGACATGTTGCACATCGTCATGCGCCCCTCCATCGAGAGGGAGCGGATCGCGGAGCCGCGGAACTCGAGCACGTACCCCTGCCCGCCGTTGGCGCCGATCTTGGCGATGATCGCGAGGATGACGTCCTTGGCGGTCACGCCCGGCTTCAGCTCGCCCTCGACCGTGATCGCCATGGTCTTGAAGGGCTTGAGCGGCAGCGTCTGAGTGGCCATCACGTGCTCGACCTCGCTGGTGCCGATGCCGAAGGCCATCGCGCCGAACGCGCCGTGCGTCGAGGTGTGGCTGTCGCCGCACACGACGGTGATGCCGGGCATGGTCAGGCCCAGCTGGGGACCCACGACGTGGACGATCCCCTGCTCCTTGTCGCCCAGCGAGTGCAGGCGCACGCCGAACTCCTCGGCGTTGCGGCGCAGCGTCTCGATCTGCGTGCGGCTCGTCAGATCCGCGATCGGCTTGTCGATGTCGAGCGTCGGGGTGTTGTGGTCCTCGGTGGCGATCGTGAGGTCGAGCCGGCGCACCGGACGGCCCTCGGCGCGCAGGCCGTCGAAGGCCTGGGGGCTCGTCACCTCGTGCACCAGATGCAGGTCGATGTAGATGAGGTCCGGCTGGCCGTTCTCGCCGTGGACGACGACATGGTCGTCCCAGACCTTCTCTGCCAGAGTGCGGGGGCGGTCGGGGATGCCGGACGCGTCGGTGATGCTCATTGCTTGTCGTTCTCCTCTGTGGGACTGTGCCCGCATGGGGTGGGGCCCGCGACGAACTCCGCGACGAGAGAGGCCTGGAAACTAGGACTCGTCGCGGCCGCTAAGGAGAAGGCGAGCGATCCGCACGGGCCCAGATTACCACTCGCGCGGACGACACCGGGTCGCGCCCGACGTCGGTGGACGTCCGGCGCGACCCGGTGCGCGCAATCAGCGGACGTCGTCCCGCGGCTGCTCGACCGTCGGCGGCGTGCCCTTCTCGTCGGCCACGAGGGCGGCCGCGGCATCCGCGTTCGCCGCCTTCTTCTCGCGCGAGGACGCGATGACGCTCGCGATCGTCGCCACCGCCATCGAGACCACGATGACGCCGAGCGACATCCAGGTGGAGATCTCGGGCGCCCACTCGATGGGCTCGCCGTTGTTGATGAACGGCAGCTCGTTCACGTGCATCGCGTGGAAGACGAGCTTCAGGCCGATGAAGGCGAGGATGAACGCGATCCCGTAGTGGAGGTAGCGCAGGCGGTCGAGCAGGTCGCCCAGCAGGAAGTAGAGCTGGCGCAGGCCCATGAGAGCGAAGATGTTCGCCGTGAAGACGATGAACGCGCTCTGGGTGATGCCGAAGATCGCCGGGATGGAGTCGATCGCGAACAGCAGGTCGGTCACGCCGATCGCCGCGAACACGATGATCATCGGCGTCCACATCTTCTTGCCGTCCACGACCGTGCGGACCTTCGCGCCGTCGTAGTGATCGCTGATGTCGATCGTGCGACGGAGCAGCCGCACCACGAAGTTCTCCTGCTTGACGTCGGAGTCGTGGTCGCCGCCCGGGAACGCCTGCCGCCACGCCGTCCACACCAGGAACGCGCCGAAGATGTAGAAGACCCAGCTGAACTGCTCGATGATCGCCGCTCCCGCGAGGATGAACAGGCCGCGCAGCACGAGCGCGATGATGATGCCCACCATCAGCACCTCCTGCTGGTAGCGGCGCGGCACCGCGAACTGCGACATGATCAGCACGAAGACGAACAGGTTGTCGATGGACAGGCTGTACTCGGTGAGCCACCCGGCGACGAACTGGCCGGCATACTCCGGGCCGGCGATTATCCACATCAGCCCCGCGAAGAGCAGCGCCAGACACACGTAGAAGACGACCCACAGGGTCGACTCCTTGGTGGAGGGGATGTGCGGGCGTTTCAGGATGATCAGCAGATCAGCCAGGAGGATCAGGGAGAGGATCACCAGGGATCCGATTTCGAACCACAGCGGGAGTTCGAGGTCCATTCAGGGCCTTTCGAAGGGGGCGTACAAGCGGGGTCGGTCGAAGCCGAAAGTCTCTCCCCCGCCGGCCGAGCGGCCTGCGGTGCACACCCGGGGTCGCTCTGTCGGGACCCGTGATGACGGATGCGCGGTATCGGGATACTCCCTCTCGCTCGCAACAGAATACAGGGTGGGGATGCCGGGTCCGCGTGCCGTGAGACGATCCCGCCAGTGCGGACACTGACACGGTGAGAGACAATTCGGAGGATGGGCATGCCCGACGACGACCTGCCGCACGGCGCCACCGGCGACGCCGAGCTCGTGGTGCTGGCCGCGGGCGGGAGCGAGCACGCCTTCCGCACGCTTTACCGGGCTTATGTGCGCCCGGTGTACTGGATGGCGCACGGGCTGGTCGGCAACCCGGCCGACGCCGAGGAGGTCACCCAGGAGACGTTCCTCGTCGCCTGGCGAAAGCTCCCCGACCTCGAGCTCGCCGGTGACTCGCTCCTCCCGTGGCTGGCGACGATCTGCCGGTTCCAATCCGCCAACCGCGTGCGCCGGCAGCGACGCGACCGCGTGCACACCGCGGCGGCGGCCGACGAGGAGCTCCCGTCGACGGTCGACGTCGAACAGCAGGTGATCGACGAGCGGCTCGCCGACGCGATCCTGCGGGAGGTCGCCGGCCTCGGCGAACTCGATCGCGCCATCTTCCGGCTGTGCGCCACCGAGGGCTACGCCTACCAGGCCGCCGCTGACGAGCTCGGCGTCGCACACGGCGTCGTCCGCAACCGTCTCTCCCGTATCCGCACCCGGTTGCGGACCGTCGTGAAGGAGAGCACATGAACACGCAGTCCCCGGTGCCCGAGACATCGGCACCCCTGCCCGAGCTCAGCGCGCAGCGCATCGACGAGATGGAGGACGCCCTCTTCGCCGACATCGCGCGGGAGCGCACGCGTCGGTCCGCCCGGCGCACGCGCCGGGGCCGGCTGTGGATCGCGGGCGGCGCCGCCGCCGCGGTCATCGCGGTGGCCGCCGTCATCGCCCCCTCGGTCGGCTCGCTCGTCGGAACGGCGGGCGGAACGTCCGAGGAGTCCGCTGTCCCGCCCCCCCACCCCGGCGTTGACCCCCACGGCGCCCGGGACCCCGCCCCCC
>NZ_MWLP01000023.1:0-108878 GCF_010634885.1 Microbacterium sp. B35-04
CACGCCCGACCTGCTGCCGGGAGATGTGACCGGTGTGAGCGTGTTCAATCCGGTCGATCGCGAATTCGAGTTCAAACCCGGCGCCATCTTCGCCAACATCGTGATCGCCGACGAGATCAATCGCTCATCCCCCAAGACCCAGTCCGCGCTCCTCGAGGCCATGGAGGAGCGTCAGGTGACCGTCGACGGCCGGACGCACTTCGTGCCCGAGCCGTTCCTCGTCGTCGCGACGCAGAACCCGCTCGAGATGGAGGGCACCTACGCCCTTCCCGAGGCACAGCGCGACCGCTTCATGATGCGCATCTCGATGGGCTACCCCGACGCGCGGTCCGAGGCGCTCATGCTCCGTCAGCGCGACACCGCGAACCCGCTCGACCAGCTCGCACCGGTCGTCTCTGCCGACCAGGTGTCGGGGCTGATCGGATGGGCGCGGGCCGTGCACGTCGCCCCGGCGATCGAGGACTACGCGGTCGCCCTCGCCCAGGCCACGCGCACCCACAGCGACCTGCGACTGGGCGCGAGCCCTCGCGCGACCCTGCAGCTCGTCCGCGCCGCGAAGGTCTGGGCGGCGCTCGACGGGCGCGGGTTCGTCATCCCCGACGACATCACCGCGCTCCTGGCGGCGGTGTTCGCCCACCGCCTCATCCCCACGCGCGCCGCGGGCGGCGCACGCGGCGGCAGCGCGGCCGACGCGATCGCGACGATCCTCGAGCGCATCGCGGCGAACGTGCGGGTGCCGATCGCCTCCCGTCAGTGAGCCGACGATGAGACGCCTGTGGCCGCTGACCGTCCGGGGAACCGGCGCGCTGGTCCTTGCGATCGCATGCTTCATCGTGGCCAACGAGGCCGGGATCGCCGAGCTGATGTACTTCGGGATCCTGCTGCTCGCCGTCGTCGCGGCGAGCGTCGGATCGCTGTACGTCGGGCGTCGCACCGACGCCGTGACACGTTCGCTCACGCCGGACGTCGCGTCGGTCGGGGGCGACGCGCGCGTGTCGGTGCGCGTCGAAGTGCGCACGGCACTGCCCACGGCGCCGGGCACCTGGCGCGACACCTTGCCGAAGGGTCTCCGCGGCAAAGCGGAGGGTGCCTTCCCGGCGCTCGGCTCAGGCCTGCGCGGAGGTGAGCGCGGAGGCGTCCGCAGCATCGATCTGGCCTACACCTTCACCGGCGCGCGCCGCGGGGTCCACTCGATCGGCCCGCTCACGGTGCGAACCTCCGACCCGTTCGGGCTCGCTCGGCGCACCGTCGTCTTCAGCCAGCGCACGCCGGTCACCGTCGCGCCGGCGGTCGTCGACCTGCCACCGCTCATCGACTACGCCGGTGCCACCGGCGGCATGCTGCACACCACGACGGATCAGCCCGGTCAGGGCGCCGACAACCTGGTCGCTCGGCCGTATGCCTCCGGCGACTCGATGCGCCGCATCCACTGGCGCGCCACCGCGCACCGCGACGAGCTCATGGTGAGGCAGGAGGAGCAGGAGTCGACGCCCGAGGCGACGGTCGTGCTCGACCGAGCGGCGCTGCGCTGGTCGCCAGAGGCCCTGCGCGCGCCGGGCGCCGACGCCGGCTTCGAATCCGGGGTCTCGGCATGCGTGTCGGCGGTCGCCCGGCTCGTGCACGACGGCTACGCCGTCGAAGTGCTCGATTCCGAGGGCACGGTGCTCGCCGACCGCATCGACGGCGGCGACATGACCGAGGTGGATGCGATGCTCGTCCATTTCGCGACCGTGACGGCGCACCGCGACGACGCGCTCCCCCAGCTGTCGCGTCTGTTCGCCGGCCTGTCGACGGGACCCGTCGTGGTCATCGCCGGACGGCTCGATCCGGCCGACGCCGTGGCGCTGGGACCCGTCGCCCACCACAGCACCCTGCCCCTCCTGCTGACGGCGTCGCCCATGGGCGACGCGCTCGACATCGCGGCCGACCACGGCTGGCACGTCGCCAGCTTCGGCCCGGACCGAGACCTGGGCGTCGCGTGGGCGAATGCGATCGGACGCGGGGTGCACCATGTCTTCGGCTGAGGCCGCACGGCTCGCCCGCGGACGCGGCGGCGAGCGCCTGCTGACGATCTCGATCCTCGCGGCGCTGCTGGCGGCACTGCTGCCGGTGGTGCGCGTCATCGAGCCGGGATGGTGGCTCATCGGAGCGCTGCTGCTGGCGGCGATGGTGCTCGCGGCCGGCTACACCGCCCGCCGGTATCGCCTTCCGGCCGTCGCCGTGAGCCTGATCGAGGCAGCGGTGTGGGTCTCGTTCATGACCCTGGTGTTCCTGCGCGACACCGCCCTGCTCTGGATCATCCCCACGACCGACACCTTCCGAGTGGTCCCTCAGCTGGTCGAGGCGGCGATGGTGGAGATCACCGTGGGCGCGGCGCCGCTGGAGCCGACGCTGTCGCTGGGTTTCGTCGTGGTCGGGGCGATGGGCCTGCTCACGATCATCGTCGACCATGTCGCGGTGACGGCACGGATGCCTCTGCTCGCCTCCGTCGGCATCGTCGCGGTGTCGCTCATCCCGGCCATCGCCGCGCCGAGCGACGTCGACATCATCGGGTTCGTGTTCCTCGCTGTGACGATCCTCTTCCTCATCCGATCCGAGACGCGCTCCCGCGAGAAGCCGCTCGAGCGCGAGGCGGAGCGCACCGCGGGAGTCCCTGCGACAGCGCTCGGCATCGGTGCGATCGCGATCGTCGTCGCCGTGGTCGCGACGCCGGTGCTGCCCCAGCCGGGTGCGCGGGCCGGAACCGGGGTGGGACCGGGCCCCGGGATCGACGCCACGCTGCAACTCGGCGACGATCTGCGCCGCCCGCAGGAGGCCGAGGTGCTCCGCGTGCGCACCGATGCCCCGTCAGTGCCGTACCTGCGCGCGACGACGCTGTCGCGCTTCGAGGGCGGCGTGTGGGAGCCCGACCGCGCCCAGACGATCTCGCTCGGCTCCGAGCGAGCCTTCGGCGCGGTGGATGCCGACGCCGAAGTCCGCCTCGGCGACTACACGGCGAAGATCGACGTGGTCAACCTCGACTCGCCCTGGGCGCCGGTGCCGTACCCGGCCGTGGGTGTCGATGGGCTCAGCGCGGGCGTCTGGGGCGCCGTTCCCTACAACCACACGGTGGCCTCCACGAACAGCTCGACGCAGGGGCAGGCGTACGAGGTCGCCTATGCCCCGGCGCGACCCTCGCTCGAGCAGGTGCGCAACACGGCATCGGTGGGATCGCAGGTGCGCGATGAGACCACGGAGCTGCCCTCCGACATCCCTCCGCTCATCGGTGAGCTCGCACTGCAGATGACCGCCGATGCCACCACGGACTACGACCGGCTGACGGCGCTGCAGCGCTGGTTCCGCGGCGGCGACTTCAAGTACTCGCTGGACGCCCCCGTCGAGGAGGGCTTCGACGGCAGCGGCGCCGAGGCCGTCGCGCAGTTCCTGGAGGTGCGCGCAGGCTACTGCATCCATTTCGCATCGGCGTTCGCGCTCATGGCCCGCACCCTGCACATGCCGTCGCGCATCGTCGTCGGCTACCTGCCGGGGACGCCCACGACCGAGAGCATCGACGGTCAGCCGGTGTACTCGGTGTACAGCTCGCAGCTGCACGCCTGGCCCGAGGTGTACTTCGACGGCGTCGGCTGGATCCCGTTCGAGCCGACGTCGGGCCTCGGCGTGCCGACGACGTTCTCGTCCGAGGCGGCGCTGCCTGGCCAGTCCACGAATCCGGATGCCGTGACCCCGCAGTCCAACGCCACGCCCACGGCGCCGGGCGACGAGGCCCAGATCGCCCTCGAAGAGGAGCGTCAGAACGCGGCCGGCGGAGGTGCGCGAAACGGACTCGACCCGCTCCCGATCCTGGGCGTCGTGGCGGCGCTGGTGGTGCTGCTCGCGCTCCCCTTCCTCATTCGCGAACTCCGCCGCCGCCAGCAGGACGCCGCCGCCCGGGGTGGCGACGCGGCCGCTGCCTGGCAGTCCGTCCAGGAGGCGGCGATCGACGTGGGCATCGCGGTGCCGGCCAGCGAGACGCCGCGCGCGTTCGCGCGTCGCCTGGTCGAGCAGCACGGAGCTCCGGCATCCGAGATGAACACGGTCGTCCTGGCGATCGAGCGCGCCAGCTACTCGCGTGCGGGCACCCGCTCGCTGTGGATGGGGGATGCCGCTGCCGACGCGGCGGGCTCCGTGCGCGTGGCGCTGCTGACCTCGGTGCCTCCGTCGCGCCGCATCCTCGCACTGCTCGCGCCGCGATCGCTCATCATCCGCCCCGGCAGCGTCTACGCGGGAAGCGCCGCCCCGGTTCGGGCACGGTAGCCGAGCAGGGTAGGATGGTCGGCGGCCCTCCGGGGCCTCCTGGAGGATTCGCCTAGTGGCCTATGGCGCACGCTTGGAAAGCGTGTTGGGTGCAAGCCCTCGGGGGTTCGAATCCCCCATCCTCCGCCACTGTGACCCCAGTATTTTCGAGGGGACCGAGCTCCTGCAGCGTGACAACGTGTCCGCGCTCGGGCACGGCCTCCACGTCGAGGCGGAGCAACTCACCACGTTGAACCGCTGAGCGATTTCGCGATCGCCGCGTGCGTCATATCTCGGTGACCAGATCCTGCATCGTCGCGAGCTCGGCGGTCTGCATATCTATGATCCCCTGCGCCACCTCGAGGGCGTCTGGGTTGATTCCCTCATCCATCTCGGTCTGGGCCATCTCCACCGCGGCCTCGTGGCCCTCGATCATGCCTTCGAGGTAGAGCCGTTCCGCTGCCGAGCCGTCCGCGGCCTCGAGTGCATCCATGTCGTCTTCCGACATCCAGCCGCCGTCGTCGTCATCGTCAGGCTCGGCGTCGTCGTCGATCTCCCACTGGTCCAGCAGGGATTCCATCCGCTCGATCTCGGGCTCCTGCGCATCCCGGATCTGCTCGGCGAGTGCCAGCACCCGCTCGTCGACGCCATCCTTCGCCAGGATCTCCTCGCTCATCTCCACCTCGTGCTCGTGGTGCGGGATCATCATCGTCACGAACGTCGCGTCGGCGTCATTGAACTCGCCGACCGTCTCGGCCGTCGGCGATGCCGGCCCTTCTCCCCCATCGCGGTTCATCCCGGGCGGCGACTCATCGCCGTCGAGGCTGCCGCATCCGGCCAAGGCAAGCGTGAGCGCCAAGGGGACGGTGGCGAGCGCGATGGCCCGCTTCGTGGAGGTTGTCGGCCACATGCTCATGAGCTTCGCTCGCTGAGCCGCCGATGGCATACGGGTTGGTCTGCGAACTCGCGCTGTGCTATAGCGCGGGCTGGCCGAGGCCGGTCATTGACTCGCGCTTTGGCCCAGTGCAGGGTGTCACCAAAAGAGGAAGGTGCGTCATGGCTCTCACGCCGATCGCTTTCACCGCGGAAGACTTCCGCGCTCGGATGACGCGAGCAACGCAGGACGCGGCGGCAGAGGGTCTCGACGGGCTGCTCGTGACCCCCGGGCCCGACTTGCTGTGGCTCACCGGCTACCAGCCCACCGCCATCACCGAGCGACTCACCCTGCTCGTGCTCGGCGGCGACGCCGATCCCCAGTTGCTCGTGCCGAAGCTGGAGCGGCCGGATGCCGAGGCGGCGGTCGGGGCAGGGGTGATGAAGATCAGCGACTGGCGTGACGGCGATGATCCCTACGAGGTCGCCGCTCGACTGCTTGATCCCGGCGCGAGCTATGCCGTATCGGACTCGGCATGGGCGATGCATCTCCTTGGTCTTCAACGGCGGGTGGAAGGAGCGCGATTCTTCGCGGTCACGGAGCGCCTGCCGATGTTGCGGGCAGTGAAAGACGAGAACGAACTCGCGAGAATGGCGGCTGCGGGATCAGCTGCGGACGCGGCCTTCGGCGAGATCGTCAAGACGCAGTTCTCCGGCCGCAAGGAGACGGAGGTGGCCGCAGACCTTGCGCAGCTGCTCCGGGAGCTCGGACATGAGCAGGTGGACTTCACGGTGGTCGGATCGGGCCCCAACGGCGCCAACCCTCACCACGAAGCGGGCGATCGCGTCATCCTCCGCGGCGACATGGTCGTCCTGGACTTCGGCGGGCTGATGTACGGATACGGCTCCGACACGTCGCGCACGGTGTGCGTCGGAGAGCCGACTTCGCAGATGCGTGAGGTGCACGACATCGTCCGTGCTGCGCAGCAGGCCGCCTTCGAGGCCGTACGCCCCGGTGTCGCCTGTCAGGAGATCGACCGCACCGCGCGCCGGCTCATCACCGAGGCCGGCTACGGCGAGCGCTTCATCCACCGCACCGGCCATGGAATCGGCATGACGACCCACGAACCTCCCTACATGGTCGAGGGCGAGGAGCGCCCCACCGTCCCCGGCATGTGCTTCTCCATCGAACCGGGAATCTACATTCCGGACGCATTCGGCGTGAGGATCGAAGATATCGTCACCGTCACCGCGGACGGCGGACAGCGGTTCAACGACACGGATCGCGGGCTCGTCATGGTCGAGTGACGAGGCGCGGCTCCGCAACGCATCACGGTGCCGCACCGGGATGCCGACGCCATCGTCGTTGCAGAGGCGTGAACCCGATGCGCCGCCGGCCTTACCAGCGCTAGTCTCATCACGAGCTCATCGGGTTTCACGAAGGCAATGACGCTGGAAGGAAGTTGTGATGTCGAAAACAGTCAACTACCGCGGTGGCCCATCATGAGTTCGTCGGGGACCGGATCGAAGCCGGTCCGTTCGCGGGCGGCGGCAGTTCCAGCGCCGGTCTGGATCTCGTGGATCGCCCTTGCGCTCATGACGACGAGCTCCGTGGCGAGCCTGCGACCGGCGCCGACGATGGCCGTCTACGGGCTCGCCTCGATCTTCCTCTATCTCGTCCCCGCGATCGTCTTCCTGCTGCCCACGTCGCTGGTTGCCGCTGAGCTGGCGTCCGGATGGAAGGGCGGGGTCTACAAGTGGGTGTCCGAGGGCATATCCAAGCCCATGGGCTTCCTCGCGATCTGGTGCCAGTTCGCGATGACGATCTTCTACTACCCCACTCTGCTCGGCTTCGTCGCCTCGACGCTCGCCTATGTGATCAATCCCGAACTCGCATCGAACGGTGTGTGGACGGCGCTCGTGATCATGGTCTGCTACTGGGCGGGCGTCTTCGTCTCGTCACGAGGGACCAAGGGTGTCGCAGGCCTCGCGAGCTGGGGACTGATCATCGGCACACTCATCCCCGGCGCCGTTCTCGTGTTGCTCGGGGCGCTCTTCCTCGGGCAGGGGAACCCCTCCGCTGCGCCGATGACGGCGGAGAATCTCCTACCGCAGTGGGCGGGCCTCGCGAGCCTCGTGCTGATCGTGAACAACTTCCTCTCCTACAGCGGAATGGAGATGAACGCTGTTCACGTTTCGTCGCTGAAGAACCCTGGGAAGGAGTACCCGAAGGCGATCTTCTTCGCCATGGGACTGGTGCTTCTCATCTTCATCCTTCCCGCGCTCGCAATCAGCTGGGTCGTTCCTGCCGAGCAGATCTCGCTCACGGCTGGGATCATGCAGGCGTTCGAGGCGGTCTTTGCGACGTTCGACATCACGTGGCTGACGCCGATCGTCGGAATCATGCTGGTCGCCGCGTCTCTCGGCGGCATGCTCACCTGGCTCGCAGGGCCCTCGAAGGGTCTGCTGCTCATCTCCCGCGAGGAGGGCTACCTGCCGCCATTCCTGCAGAAGCTGAACAAGAACGGCGTGCAGCAGAACCTGCTGGTCACGCAGGGTGTCGTCACCTCGATCATCGCCCTGGGGTATGCGCTCATCCCCAATGTCTCGAGCGCGTACTGGATCTTCTCGGTCATCACCACGCAGGTGTACCTGATCATGTACCTGCTGATGTTCGTTGCCGCGGTCCGGCTGCGGCGGAAGCATCCGGAGCACCCGCGTGGCTACCGCGCGCCGATGCTGGTGGCATTGTGCGGGGTCGGCTTCGCTGCCTCACTCGCTGCGCTGCTGGTCGGATTCATCCCGCCGTCGCAGTTCGCGGGTGGGAGCCCGTGGATCTACCTGGTCATCGTGGGCGGTGGCGCGCTGGGGCTCGGACTGCTGGTGCCGTTCCTGTTCTACCGCTTCCGCAAGCCGTCGTGGAAGCAGCCTGCCCACGTGGAGGCGAGTGAATCATGAGCACCGCCAACGAGACCCAGAGCCCGCGCGAACGCTCGGTGATCTCAATCGTGGCCATCACCGTCCTCGTCGTGCTTGCGGTGATCGCGACGATCCTGTTCGTCGGTGCTCGGCAGGAAGCCCGTGACGTGGATAAGGCGCAGCAACTGCTGGATTCCTTCGCGGATGCCGGCATCGCCGTCTCCTTCACGCCCGACCAGGTCGCGCAGGTGCTGGGCAACGATGGGGGTGCGACCTGTGCAGACCCGAACTCCGCGTTGGCCCGTTCGACCCTCCTCGCGGGGCTGTCCAATGGGGCAGGAGGGCCGGGACTTCGTGCCACGATCGTGGAGTCGCGGCTGCTCCAGGGGCAGCTGCTGATCATCCAGACGTACTGTCCCGAGGAGGCGGAGGAGTTCCAGGAGTTCATCGACAGCCTCGACACGGTGAGCGACGGAACGTGACCGAGCAGATCCGCGACCGCATCCACGCGATGATGCCGGCCGCGCGCGACCAGCTGGCCGAGCTCGTCGCGATTCGATCGGTGGCAGATGCCCGCCAGTTCCCGCCTGAGGAGTGCGCGAAGGCCGCCGAATGGGTGCGTGCGCGATTCGCAGAGGTGGGCTTCGCCGACGCGCACCTGGTACGCACCCCCGATGGCAGCGATGCCGTGGTGGGCACGCGTTCGACGACGCGTCCGGACGCTCCGACCGTGTTGCTGTACGCCCACTACGACGTACAACCCCCACTGCAGGAATCCGCCTGGCGGACGCCCCCGTTCGAACTCACCGACGTCGACGGACGGTGGGCCGGTCGCGGCGCCGCGGACTGCAAGGGCAACATCCTGATGCACCTGCTCGCGCTGCGCGCACTCGGTGACGACGTCCCGGTGAACCTGAAGCTGGTCGTCGAAGGAAGCGAAGAACAGGGCACCGGCGGGCTGGAACGCTTCGTGGAGGCGAACCCCGAGGTCCTGACTGCCGACGTCATCCTGGTATGCGATACGGGCAACGCCGCCGTCGGGCGCCCGGCGGCCACGATCTCGCTGCGAGGATTCGCGAACGTGATCGTGCACGTCGAATCCCTGGCATCCGAGGTCCACTCGGGCATGTTCGGCGGCCCGGCGCCCGACGCACTGGCGGCGCTCGTGGCGATACTGGCATCCTTGCGCGATGAGGACGGCAGCACCGTCATCGACGGGCTCGGCAGCACTCAATCGTGGACCGGGGAGTCCTACGCCGCTGAGCAGTTCCGCGGGGACGCGGGCGTGCTGGAAGGCGTCGACCTGCTCGGCGACGGTTCCGTCGCCGACGAGCTGTGGGCGCGGCCCGCGCTGACGATTCTCGGCATCGACTGCCCGCCGGTCGTGGGCTCGACCGCGTCGATCGTCCCGCGCGCCTCGGCTCGCCTGAACCTGCGGGTGCCACCGGGAACGCGTGCACAGGACGCCCACGATGCGCTCGTCGCGCACCTCCGCAGCCACGCACCGTGGAACGTGCATGTCAAGGTCGAGACAGAAGCCGTCGGCGAGCCGTTCCGCGCGGCGACCGACGGCCCGGCGTATCGCACCTTCGCCGACTCGCTGAGATCGGCGTACGGCGTGGAGCCGACGACTCTCGGACAGGGCGGGTCGATCCCGCTGTGCAATGTGCTCGCCGACGCCTACCCAGGAGCCGAGATCATCCTCATGGGCGTCGAAGAGCCGCTCGCGCTCATTCACGCACCCAACGAGAGCGTGGACCCCGGCGAGATCGAGAAGCTGGCCATCGCTGAAGCGATCTTCCTCCGCACCTACGGGACTGCCACCTGACCCGCGACCGGTGTCGGCGCGGTGGCCTCGTCATGCGGCTTCGTCATGCGGCTTCGCCGGCCGCGGCATCCGTCATTCCGGTTCGTCGTCGAGATCGTCGAGCATCCAGTCGGCGGCGGGTGCATTCCGAAATCCTCGTGCTGAGCCCGTCGCGACCAGGCCCAGCAGCACGCCCAGCGCGATGGAGACCATGGTGGCGATCGTGGTGATGATCGTGCTCATGCCCGACGAATCGCCCTCGAGGGCGTTGGCGACCCCGATGAGCCCGAGCGCTCCGGGCACGAGCAGCCAGAACGCTGGAAGGAAGCTCACCAGCGCCGGCGGTCCGGTGCGCTGACGGGCCACGACGACTGCGACAGGGGTCATCGCGGCGGCGCCCACCAGTGCCGAGAGCACGCCGTCGAAGAGCACATCGCCGATCACCTGGGCGCCGTACGCGACGTACAGGACGATCATGATCCAGCCGATGGACGACGGCTTCGCGCATTGATAGATGCCGATGCCGACGCCGAAGACGGCGACAGCCACCCACGGCGCGACCGGCCCGAGCGGCCATCGAGTCGCGGTGAGCGCCGGCACGCCGAGGAGCGCGGCGGCGGCCACAATCCCTGTCGCCAGCAGAAGCAGTCGCATCGCTCCCGCAGCGAGGCGGGCACCGCCGGAGACGATGTTCCCGGTCGCCAGCTCGATCACCCCGATCGTCAGCAGGCCGCCGGGCAGCAGCATGATCAGGGGTGCGACGATCGCGGGCAGCGCGCCGGGATCGAACAGATGCGCGACGGCCAGAACCACGATCGCCACTCCCAGTGAAACGGTGACGACGATGAGTGCCTGGTATGCCGCGGCGAGCCGTTCCGTCGCCAGCAGCAGAGCCCCGACACCGATCCCGAGCACCCCCGAGGCGATGACACCGGTCCACGAGGCGCCGAGGAGGACACTGAGCGCGGCCGACAGCAGCGCATACGCGCCGATCCGCTGCGCGCGGGTGAAGGGCGGCGGCAGGGTGTCGACGCGGGCGAGCTGCCGGCGCACCCAGCGCGCGCTGCTCGCTCGGGTGCGGGCCACACCGACGATGCGATCCACCGCATCCACCTGGTACAGCAGCGACGATCTGTCGCCGGCGGTGACGGCGCGCGTCTCCACAGCCCCGGCATCGCCCGATGAAACGAGTATGGACGTCGGGAAGACGACGGATTCCGCGGCAGTCAGACCGCTCGCCTTCGCCATGTCGTCCAGCGCGCTGCGGACGAGTCCAACCGGATAGCCGCTGTCGATCATCGCGGTGCCCAAGGACGCCATCGCATCCAGCACGACCGGTGCCGGATCTGTGCCGACCGGGCCGCTGCCCGCGTCCGCCGCGCTTCGCGCCGGCTCCCGCCGCAGCAACAGCAACAGCATCACGCCGGCGGCGAGGAGTACGCCCACTGCGATCAAGAGCGTCGGCAGGGGCGTCGTCGAGGTCGCTGCTGCCGGTGGGATCGCCGGCACAGCGGGCGCCGTCGGCTGAGAGGTGACCGTCGGCTCCGGCGTCGCGGTTGCGGAGGGAACGTGCGTCGGATCGGGAGAAGCAGTGGGCTCGACCGTCGGCGTGGGCGTGGGAGCCGGGCCCGGCGCTGTCGGCGTCGGCGTCGGCGCCGGTGTCGGCGTCGGTTCGACAGTCGGCGTCGGCGTGGGCGTGGGCGAGGGAGCGGGCGCGCCGGGAACGGTGAGCGATACCTGCGCGGCCCCGTTCTCGGAAGGCGGGGATGCCGTCGCCTGACTGTCGGCGCCGAGGAGTAGGAGGAGGAGGGGCGCGCTGGCGGCGGCGCACAGGAAAGTCCTGCGCCAGGGGCGCGTCAGGTTCATGCGCATCCACGCCATCAACCACTCATGTTGGCATCGCAGATGGCTGTCGCGATAGGCCCCCGAGATGCGATCGGCGCCGCGGGCTGCGATCACACGAAGAGACTGAGGCGCGTGGCGGACTCACTGATATCGTCTGAACTCGGCGAGTCTTTCGGGTCCGCGACAGGGATAGTCCACGTTCGCCGCCGCGGCGCAAGCGGCCAGATGCGACCGACCGCTTCAATGGAGGCTGCTGTGAAAATCGAGACCACGCAGCGGCGGAGTCTTCGTCGTGGGTTCGTGATGGGTGTGGCGATTCTGGCAATCGGTCTCGCCGGTTGCGCGTCTGAGACCACCAGCCTCGACCGGGCGGAGTCGAGGGTCGCCGCCAAGGAGAAGGCGTTGGCTGAGGCCCAGACACAGCTGACCAGCGCATCGGCGAGTTTCTGCAACGCGAGCAACACGTACATTCTGGCGCTCGATCGGTACGGGGACGTGCTCAATGAGACAGCGCCCACCGTCGGCGATGTCAGGGCGGCCGGGGCCGATCTCGCGGACCCACGGGACGACGCGTTCGAGGGCGCCGAGGCGGCCGTCGATGCCCAGCAGCAGGTGGTGGACGCAGAGCAGGAATTGGCGGAGGCGCGGGAGGCGCTCGAGCAGGTGAAGGCGAGCGCCTCAGCCACGCCCAGCTCACCCGCAACACCGCAAGCGACCGCGGCTCCGCTGGCACCGGCCGCGACCGTCGATCGGGTGGAGCAGGCGGAATCGGAGTTCGCGGCCGCGCAGGGTGCGATCACCGACGACACACCGTTGGCAGACGCCTCCGAGCGGTTCAACAGCGCCGTCGTCGCGCTCGAGTTCGCCTGGCTGCGCCTGTTCGCCGATGCCGGGTGCATCCCCGATGAGCAAGCGGTGCACGCTCAGGCCTCGGTGAGTGCGTACACGACCGCGTTGCAGCAAGACCTTGCTGACGCCGGTTACTACTCGGGTGCAATCGACGGAGTGTACGGCCCCGAGACGGTCGGAGCGGTCGAAGCGCTGCAAGAAGCGAATGGGCTGCCGGTCACCGGCTCCGTGGACGCTGCGACCTCTGCCGCCCTCCAGGCGGAGCTGCTGGCGCTCGGTGGCGCCGCGGCGCAGGAGTCGATCGCGACCACCGCAGCGGTCCAGCAGACCCTCAAGCTGGCCGGCTTCTGGGATGGACCAGTAGACGGCGTGTGGACCCCGGCCCTGACCGAAGCGGTGAAGGCGTTCCAGATCGAGCTGGGCGTGGAGCCCACCGGCGCCGTGGACGCCGCCACTGTCAGCGCCTTGCGGCAGGCCATCGAGGGCCTCGCACCAGCAGAGCCAGTTGAAAGCCCTGCTCCGACGCCCTCGAACTCCACCGAGCAGTAGCCTCGCACACTCCTTTCAGCGTGCGCAGACCGGGCTGACCGCAGCGAATCCTGCGGATGTCACTTCTCGAGGCTGTGCCGCCCTGGCCGGTCGGACTGCCATGAACAACGAGTGTCGGCCTGCGGTCCGCGTGTTTCACGGCGCTCCCCGATTCGATCTCCGGACGCAGTTCGTCGCACACCGAAGCGGCTGTTCGACGGGCAAGCGTCTACGATTCTGCTGGGCGCGTCCTTCCGGCGCGACGGCGACACGGACCTGGAGCACACATGTCGGTCCTCGGTACGCGCGATGCGCTGCAGCGCAACAACGTGACGGTTTCCGGCGCCGCCGGCGGCCGCGCCATGATCTTCGCGCATGGATTCGGGTGCAGTCAGGCGACGTGGGATCTCGTCGCTCCGCACTTCGAGGCGGACCACAGGGTGATCCTGTTCGACCATGTCGGCGCGGGCGGATCGGATCTGTCGGCCTATGATCCGGGCAAGTACGACTCGCTGCACGGCTACGCCGAGGACGTCCTCGAGATCCTCGACACGCTGAACGTGACGGATGTGGTGTTCGTCGGACACTCCGTCAGCGCGATGATCGGCATCCTGGCCGCGAACCGCGACCCGTCACGTTTCGGCGCGCTGGTGCTCGTCGGTCCGTCACCGCGGTACGTGAACGACGGCTCGTATCGCGGCGGGTTCGAGCCCGGCGACATCACGTCGCTGCTGGACTCCCTAGACAGCAATTACCTGGGCTGGTCCCGCACCATCGCCCCCGTCATCATGGGGAATCCGCAGCGGCCCGAGCTGGGCGATCAGCTCACGGCGAGCTTCTGCGCCATCGATCCGGAGATCGCGAGGCACTTCGCCCACGTCACCTTCCTCTCCGACAATCGCGCCGACCTTCCGCTGGTGACCGTGCCGACGCTGGTGTTGCAGTGCAGCGCGGACGCGATCGCTCCCCTCGAGGTCGGGCGATACATGCACGCGGCGATCGAGGGCAGCACTCTGTCGGTGCTGGAGGCCACCGGGCACGTGCCGATCCTGTCCGCACCCGATGAGGTGGTCGCTCAGATTCGCGGGTACCTCGAGTGACGCCTACCAGCGACCCCGGGTGGTTCCACAACGCGCCCTGCGGCCTGATCGCCACCTCGCTCGACGGTCTGATCCTCGAGGCGAACGGCACGATGCTCGACTGGTCGGGCTACAGCGCGGCGCAGGTCGAGGGCCGATCGTTCGCGTCGCTCCTGGATCCGGGTAGCCAGCTGTTCTACGAGACCAGGCACGCGCAGGCATTGCCCTTGCAAGGTCGGCTCAACGAGGTCGCGCTCACGATGCTCCGCGCCGACGGCACCCCGCTGCACGTTCTGATCAACTCGATCCGCGACGCGGCGGCGGGGATGATCCGGATCGCGGTGTTCAATGCGTCCGGGCGCATCGAGTACGAGCGGGATCTCCTGCACGCGCGGCGGGCGGCTGAATCGTCCGAGGCGCAGGTGCGGGTGCTGCAAGAGGTGTCGCGCACGTTCGGTGTCAGCGCGAGCGACGAGGACGTCGCGCACTCCTTCGCCGAGGTCGCCAGAACCGCGTTCGCCGCGCGCGACGCCGGAGTGCTGCTGCTCGACGACGACGGCGAACTCACTCTGGTCGGCGGCACCAACCCGCTCGCCGGCCTGGTTCCGCCGATCGTCAGCCTGCGCAACAGTCCGGACGTCGTCGTCGTCGACGAAGAGACCGCCGCCGGCGAATTCCCCGAGCTCGCCGTCGCGTTGCGCGCGACACGGCTGGCGGCGGTCAGCGTGATGCCCCTGCTGGACGACCGTCGGCGGCTGGGAATCCTGGTCTGCTTCTTCGGGCGTGCCCGGCGGTTCGACGACCAGTTCTTCGCCCTGCAGAAGGCGCTGGGGCGCCAAGCCTCGCAGACGCTGGTGCGCGTGAGGTTGCAGCGCCGACTGGCGTTCCTGGCCCTCCACGACCAGCTCACCGGCGTCGCCAACCGACAGCTTCTCGAGCAGAGCCTCGCCGATGCCCTGGAAGCGGCATCCGCGCGCAACGAACCACTCGCCGTCCTGTTCCTCGATGTCGACGAGTTCAAGTCGATCAACGACCGGTTCGGCCACGCCGTCGGCGACATGATCCTCGTGGAATTGGCTGTCAGACTGAGCGCCGGAGTGCGCTCCGAAGACGTGGTGGGACGGATCGGCGGCGACGAATTCGTCGCCATCTGCGCGAACGCGGATCAGGATGCGGCGACCGCCATCGCCGAGCGCATCCTCCGTCTCACCAACGAGCCCATCATGATCGCGGCGGGGCAGATCTCCGCGTCCGTCAGCGTCGGCGTCTCGATGTTCCACGCCGGGGCGCACCCCCACCCCACACCCGAGCAGCTGCTCGTGCGCGCCGACCGTGCGATGTACGAGTCGAAGGGTGCCGGCAAGAACCGCTTCAGTTTCGAGGCCCCACTCCCACCGAGCCCGGACCACGATACGGCGTAAGGGACCGCGGAGCGCGTCCGAACCCGTGAGAGTCCGGGCCGAGCGGCAGCGGGGACGGCGGTGGAGCCGCACGCCCCACAGATTGGGCGCGGTGAGTGGCGGCGGTCAGTCGTCGCCTTGTTCGTCGCCTTGTTCGTCGTCGCCCTGCTTCTGCTGGTCCTCGAGGCGCTTCTGCTCCTCCTCGGCCTGTTTGCGCTGCTCCTCCTCCAGCTTCTTCTGCGCTTCCTCAGCCTCCTTCCGAGCTTCTTCGGCCGCTTTGCGCTCTTCCTTGGTCATGCCGGGGTCATCGACGACGGTGTCGTTGCCGGTGTCGTCCGCCGGCGGCGGAGAATCGGACGGGTCGGTGACAGCGGGCACGGGCGCAGGCGTGTCCTGCCGCCCGCCCGGCACAGTCGCACCGATGACCACCGCGATCCCCACAGCAACGGCGGCGAGTGCGCCGCCGATCATGGCCATCAGACGCGCCGGCCGACCGCCGCGCACGGGCGTGCCATTCTCCGCCGGTGCGGCCGGCGGGGGCGGGGCGCCAGCGGTGGCCGGCGCACCACCCGCGAGCACCCCCGCCGCGGGCGCGACCAGCGTGGCAGCGGTGAGCGGTACCGTGACGTCGGTGGCGGGCGCCGGCACAGCGACCGCGCCGGCCGGATCGGTGAGCGTGCCCGCCGCGGCCGCCACCTCGGCCGCAGTCGGCCGGCTCTGCGGCTCGGCGTCCATCATGCGCATGAGGAGGTCACGCCAGCGGGAATGCAGCATCGGGGGAATCGCCGGCGGGTTCTCGACGCGCGCCACCGCAGCGGCCATCCCACCGCCGTGAGGATGGGCTCGCTCGCCGGTGAGCGCCTCCAGGAGCACGAGGCCGAGTGAGTAGATGTCAGACGCCGGAGCGGGCTCGCCGCCACGGATCTGCTCGGGAGCGAGATAGGCGACGGTCCCGACCACCAGTCCCGGCGACGTCAGTCGCGACGCATCGAGCAGATAGGCGATGCCGAAATCGGCGAGCTTCGCGCGCGGACGGGAGCCCGGAAGCTGAGCCGGACTCAGCAGGACGTTGGAAGGCTTGATGTCGCGATGGACGACACCGGCCTGATGCACGACGTGCAGCGCCTCCGCGAGCTCGGCGCCCAGGTGCGCCACCGCATCGGGCCGCAGCGGCCCACCCGCCGCGAGCCGAGAACTGAGCGTGGGCCCATCGACGAACTCCATCACGAGGTACTCCGGCTGGCCCGGTACCAGGCGAGCGTCGAACAGCGTCACGAGAGACGGATGATTGAGCGAGGCGAGGACGGTCATCTCACTGCGAGCCCGCTCCGACGAGGCTCCGTCGACACCGGGGCGGATGAGCTTGATCGCCACCGTCCGACCGAGGACGACATCCTCCGCACGGTAGACCCGCGCCATGCCGCCCTCGCCGACGCACTCACCCAGCCGATATCGGCCATCCAGCAACGCGGCCGCCTCCTGGCTGTCGTCGGTTGTCATCGTTCCTCCCACCGCGCAACGCGGAACGCGGGCATCAGCGAAACTAGTCGATCTCCGGTCGCCACGCGCTCCCTTGACACATCCGCCGCAGACGGCGATCGCGTCGGGTCAACGACGGGCCGCGTGCCCTGCCGACCTCGCGTCGGAGCGGAGCGGTGCGCGATCAGCTGGGCAGGAGCTCGCCGACGAGCTGTTCAACCGCTGCGAGACGTTCCGCGGCGCGGTGCAGAACCGGCACTGGTGAGAGAAGCACTCCCTGCGCGCCGCCTGTCATGCGGCACCGCGCGCGGGCAGGACCTCGGTGAGGAGCGCTTCCACCCGACCACGGATCTCGTCGCGGATCGGGCGCACCGCCTCGATGCCCTGGCCCGCCGGGTCGTCCAGTTCCCAGTCCTCGTAGCGCTTGCCCGGGAAGATCGGGCAGGCGTCACCGCAGCCCATCGTGATCACGACATCGGATTCCCGGACGGCGTCGACGGTGAGCACTTTGGGGGTGTTGCCCGCGATGTCGATCCCCTCCTCCGCCATCGCCTCGACGGCGACCGGGTTGATGGCATCCTTGGGCGCGGATCCTGCGGACAGCACCTCGACGTCGTCGCCGCCGAGGGCGCTGAGGTAGCCGGCGGCCATCTGGGAGCGGCCGGCGTTGTGCACGCAGACGAACAGGACGGTGGGCTTCTCGGTCACGGTGGCCTCGCTTTCTCTTGCAAGAAGCATAGACCACCATCTATTCATTCGGTGAGGCCGGCAGATGAACGCTCGGCGACGAGTTCTTGGAGCAGCGTGCGCACTCGCCCGTCGATGTCGTCCCTGATCACGCGAATCTGAGCGGGCGACTTGCCGACCGGATCGTCCAGCTCCCAGTCGACGTAGCGCCGGCCGGGGTAGATCGGGCAGGCGTCGCCGCACCCCATCGTGACGACGACGTCCGCCGCGCGCACCGCTTCGTCGGTCAGGGGTTTGGGGAACTCGTCCCCGAGCGAGACGCCGATCTCATCGAGGGCGCCCACGATGGCGCTGCGCACATCTCCTGCCGGCTCGGACCCGGCCGTCCTCACCAGCACTCGATCACCGGCGAGCTGGCGAAGGATCCCGGCCGCGATCTGCGATCGACCGGCGTTCTGCACGCAGACGAACAGGACGGAGGGCACGGCGCCCGGCGTCCCCTGAGACCGCTTCAGAGCGTCGAGTCGAGCCGCGGTGAACGCGGCCGTCCGACTAGCCAGCATCGGCGACCGCGACCGGCCGGCCAGCAGCTCGTAGCTCTCCACGAGCTTGGCGCGAACGGTCTCCGGACCGAAGACGCCGCGATATCTGAGGGTGAGATCCGTTGCGATCCGCCCCAGGTCGGGATCCGGCGCCGGCCGTGCCCCATCGCCGAGAAGGGCGTCGACACGGGCCGCATAATCCGGAGCGATCGAGTACCAGACCCGACGCCCATCAGGCTCACGGACGACGATGCCCTCGTCGCGCAACGACTTCATATGGTGACTGATGGTCGGCTGCCGGAGCTCCAGCGCATCGGCGATTCGACTCACCAGTGCTTTCCCATCCTCGGACTCGCGGATCAGCCGGAGGATGCGGGCACGCGTCGGATCGCCCAGCGACGTGAGGCTCCCCATCGGATCCATAGACAGCAGTCTATCCGGCGGCGTGGTCCGGCAGGTCGGCCCCGGCCACGCAGATCCCTGACCGTCGGTCAGGGACTGCTGTTGCGGCGGCCTGCCGCGCGTCGCACGAAACCGAAGATCAGGGTGCCGACGAAGAGGATGACGCCGATGATGCCCAGCCACAACAGTCCCTCGAGAGCGAACCCCACGACCGCGAGGATCGCCCAGGCCACGAGGAGGATCACGATCACCGTCAGCATGCCCTCAGGCTACTCCTGCCTCTCCCACGCGTGTGGGTGGGCGGTCGCCCAGCGCCGTGGAGGCGCTTACGGACGGAGGGAGGCGATCACTTCATCGATCCCGACCGAGAAGACCCGGATGCGGTCGTCCCCGACGCCCACGGGAATCCACAGCGTTCCCCGATGTGCGATGGCGCCGCACGAGTACACGACCCGCGGGACGTACCCGTCCCGCAGCATTCGGGCCGGCTGCAGGAGCGGTTCGCGCAGCCGTCCCACCACCAGAGACGGGTCATCGAGGTCGAGCAGGATCGCTCCGAGCGAGTAGGTGCGCAACGGCCCTACGCCGTGTGTGAGGACAAGCCATCCGCTCTCGGTCTCGATCGGCGCTCCGCAGTTTCCGAGCTGGACGAGCTCCCACAGCTCGGTAGGTCGATGGATGATGCCGGCATCGTCCCAGATGACGCCGTCGACCGACGTCGCGAGGGAGATGTTCTCACCGTCGGTGCGGCTGAGGGCGAGGTGGAGGCCCCCGACGAGGCGGGGGAAGAGCGCCATCCCCTTGTTGTGGGCTCCACTGCCGGTCAGGCGGTGGATGGTGAACTCGCCGAGATCCGGCGATGTGATCAGGCGAGGCGCGATGTCGCGTCCGTCGTACGCCGTGTAGGTCGCGCGATAGCCGGTGACGCCGTCGGCACCGGTGAAGCGAACGAACCGCGCGTCTTCCATGCCGCGGTTCTCCTCGGCATCGACGGGCAGGAGCATCCGTCCGCTCAGCGGCGTGGCGGACGGGAAATCGGCCCGGTATGCGGACGCCGCCATGTCGCGCATCGCCTGCGTCGGCCAGCGACTGTCGGGACGGGTCGAGAGCTGGTCCGGAAGCTCGAGGAGGGCGTACTCCAGCTCGGCCACGCTGAACCTTTCGGGAAGATTGCTGAGCACCGCGCTGGCCAGGTCGGTGAGGTGGCCTTCATGCTCGAGCGCGCGGCCGAAGTGCTGTCGCGACCACTCGGCGGCCCGCACGTGGGGAAGCGTCAGGGGCGTCGAGCGTTCCTCGAACGTCCAGCCACCATCGGCATCGATCACTGCTTCGGCGAACCCGATGGACGAGACGTGCCCTTCTCCGATGCAGCGCAAGGCGATGGCCACCCGCAGTTCGTTCGGACCGAGCCCGTCCTGCGAGGGATGCTCAACGGCGCTGGGGTTGCAGAGCGCCGCCCCTTCGACGGCATACTCCGCCGTGAAGGCGGCCCCCAGCACGGCTCCCTGAGCATCCGTCAGAGCCGCGTGGCCCACGATGCGGCTGGCGACAGCTCGAGCATTCGCGGCCAGGAGTTCTGCGACACCAGCGTGCCTGGCCGAGAGCTCCCGGACGACGTCGGCCGCCATCCGCTCCGTCAGGGCGGCCGGTCCCGCGAGCACTCGAGCGATGATCTGCGCGACGCGCGAGTGCGACGAGCGCAGTCCCTCGCCCGGGAGGAAGAACCGTGCCACGACACGGGCCGGATCGTGATCGAGGCCCGCAGGATGCTCGCGGATCGTCACGGCGCCACCCGTTCCAGCACCCCGAGGCGCGCCGCCTGCTGGTACGTGCCGAGGGCCGCGAGTGTGGATTCCGCCCCTCGGTTCTCGTTGCGCCCTCTTGCTTCCAGCCCGTCGAAGCCCGCTCCCGACTCTCGATCGATCATGGGCGTGAGGGCGTCGTTGTCGCCCGTGAACCACGCCCACGCCGCCGCGACTCCGTCCCGCCACGAAGGGTCCGCGGTGAGGTCGAAGGCACGGGCGCACGCATCCGCGATGGCCGCCACCTCGATGGGCTGCTGATCGAACTGCACCGACCTCTGCGCGGGGCCGCGGCCTCCGACACCCGTGACCGACAGGTGGCCGTCACGTGTCTCCACAGAGAGCAGGAACCGCAGCATCGCGAGTCCGCGAGCCACAACCCGAGGGTCGTCCATGGCCGCACCCCCGGCGAGGAGGGCCTCGGGGAGCGCCGCATTGGCGTAGCGCAGGCGCTGCTCGGGCCAGGGCCAGCGGGGGTCGGACGGGACTCCGATCGAAGCGACCCCGTCCAGCAGCAAGGCGCGAGCGGAGAGATCGTCGGGGTCGGCGCTGAGCACGTCCACCGCTCCCAGAGTCGCGAACGCCATCGCCCGCCCGTGCGGTGATCTCGAGGACGCGGCGCGGTGGAACGCGATCCGGGCGCGCGAGCGATCGGAGGCAGTCGGAAGATCGACGGATGCCGCGCCGAGCGCGCGCACCGCGCGACCCCACCAATCGCCGAGCCCGGCATCGTCTGTCCACGTGCCACCGGCATCCATGCGGTTGTGCACCCGGCCGTCGACGTCGACTGAGGCCTCCAGGAATCGGAGATACGTGCTGACCAGCCGCTCCAGTTCCGGGGTGCGCTCCGGCTCACGCAGCAGAACGACGAGAGCGCGAGCGACATCGTCGACGCAGTAGCCGTGATTCCGGCGGGGCTCATCCAGGAGCGCGTGCTCGAAGAGGCCGTGACCGTCCGACATGGCCAGGAGGTGGGCGAAGGTCGGCGCGCCGGACGCGTCGCGGTGGCTGTCGTGACCGGTCATGCCGCGATCGCCACCATACGGTCGGCCAGTGCGCGGTACTGCTCGGCAACCGCCGGCCACGAGGCATCCTGCGTGTCGCGCAGCGCAGCGTCGTGCATCTGCCGCGCCGTCGCTTCCGCCCCGAGGATCGTTCGGAGGGCCTCTGCCATCGACTGCGGGTCCTGATGCCGGGCGATCATGCCCGCTCCCCTGCTCAGCAGCTCGACGGCGTGCGGGAAGCCTGTCGCCACGACGGGCACTCCCGCAGCCACGGCCTCGATCAGCACGCCGGACGTCGCCTGGTCACGCGAGTCGTAAGGCAGCAGGACGACGTCGGCTCGGGCGACGTGCTCGGCGAGCTGGGCGTCGTCGAGGTAACGGTCGTCGAGTGTGACGACGTCGGTGAGGTCGAGTTCGTCGATCAGCCGCTGCAGCGTTTCGCGGTAGCGCTCGCCCTCACGGGCGAGCACCTTGGGGTGTGTCTGACCGGCGATGACGTACTCCACCGGGGCGCCGGCATCCTGCAACCTGGCCGAGGCGCGGATGCCCCACTCGATCCCCTTGCCGGGCGAGAGGAGCCCCCACGTGAGGACGCGCTTCGGCCCGCCGTCCTTCGTCACATGGGCCCCACGTGACACCGGCACGCCGTGCGGGATGACGCGGACCTTGGATCGCTTGACACTGTAGGTGCGCATCAGGATCTCACTGGCGTTGTCGGTCATCACGACGACGATCGCGGCCAGCTTGCACACCGTGTCGAGGACGACCCGCTGATGGGCGGTCGGTGCGGTGAGCACCGTGTGCAGCACGACGATCGCCGGTGTGTTCAGCGACCGGAGCAACGGGATGATCTCGTCGCCGTCCGGGCCGCCGTAGATCCCGTACTCATGCTGGACGATCGCGACGTCGCACTCATCGAGCGCACGGACGGCCGCGCGCATGGTCACCCGATTGCGTGCAACCAGCTCGACCGTGCTCGGGATCCGGCCGATCTCTTCAGCACCCCGACGGCTGTCCATGACGTCGAGCACTCGAACGATCGTGGGCGTGTGCGGCTCGCCCACAGCGAGCGCACCGGCCAGAGCCTCGGTGAACGTGGCCAGACCGCAGCGGGTGGGCGGATAGGTGGAGAGGAAACCGAATCGGGTCATGATGACCATCTCTATCGGCCCGGTGTCGATCGACCCCGAGGACTCGAGACGTCTGCCGACGGCATCCCTCGTGGAACTACGCCAGCGTCGCCGCGGTCCGGTTTACGCGACCGGTGAACATGGCCGCGCTTTGGTTCGCACCCTACACCACCCTCATGTGGGACTCCGGGGCGAAGCGAGGACCCTGTCGTAGACCTCGAGGTAGCCGTCCACCATTCGCTCGACGTCGAACCGCTCGCGGGCCCTCGCGCGGACGGCGCGCCGATCGAGCGCCGCCGCAGCGGCGACGCGGTCGGCGGCCGCGGTCACATCGTCGACGACGAAGCCGGTGACGCCTTCATCGATGACCTCGGGCATGGATCCGCGCCGGTACGCCACGACGGGCGTCCCGCACGCCATGGCCTCCACGACCGACAGCCCGAACGGCTCGTCGAAGTGGATGGGATGCAGCAGCACCGCGGCAGAAGTGAGCACGTCTGCCCGCTCGTCCGGGCCCACCGATCCGCGGTACACGACGCTGTCGCCGTCGACGTGGGGCTCGATCCGCTGCGCGAAGTACGCGGCATCCTGCACGATCCCGCAGATCACCAGCCGACGCCCAGCGCGTGCGGCGATCTCGATCGCGTCGGCGATGCCCTTGTCGGGGTGTATGCGCCCGAAGACGACGAGGTCGTCGCCGGTCGACGCCGAGCTGTCGAGTTCGGCCATGTCGATGCCGTGGTGGACCGTCGCGACGTATTCGAGGGCCGGCGAGCGGTCGGCATCCGAGATCGAGACGAAGGCGGATGCCGACCGTTCGTACGCGGGCAGGATCGCCGCTCCCGAGAAGCCGTGGATCGTCGTCACCATCGGCGCCGCCCACTGCGCACCGAACGCGAGCGGCAGCCAATCGAGCTGGTTGTGGACGATGTCGAACTCGGCGGACCGCTCCATCGCACGGGCGACATGCAGCGCCTCCCACACCCGGCCATCCATCTGCGGATCCTCGGCGTAGCCGTGCGGTGCCACGAAGTCGAGCGTCGCCGACGTCTCGGAGTCGGCGGTCGCGAACAGTGTGACGTCGACGCCCCTGCGCACCAGCCCCTCGGTCAAGAGGCTGGTGACCCGTTCCCACGGCCCGTAGTGGCGCGGCGGCGTGCGCCACGCGATCGGTCCGAGCATGGCGATCTTCATGGTCACTGCTCGGCGGCGGCGTGTGCGGGATCCATGCCACCTCCGGCCTCGATCATGAGCCGAGGCTACGCCCGTGCGCGGAATCGGCGAAACGAGGCACGAGCGTTCGATCGCCCGCGTCCGTGCCCGCTGGGGTAGCGACGCATCGCCGCGTCATCCATCGTCACTCGCTCTCGACCGCAGCGCTCCGACGCTCGATGAGCAGCGTGTCCCGCCACGCACCGGCGTGCGGGCCGGCTCCGGAACGGGCGATCCGCTCGCGTCGGCCGACGACCCGGAATCCGGTGACCTCATGAAGGCGCAGGCTCGCGCCGTTCTCGGGGAAGATGCTCGACTGGATCGTCCAGACGCCCGCCGCTTCGGCGGCGGCGATGAACGCGTCCAGCAGGATCCGGCCGATGCCCCGGCCGCGCGCACCGCGGTCGATGTACACCGAGTGCTCCACCACGCCGCGATACGCCGGACGCGACGAGACCGCCGAACCCGCGATCCAGCCCAGCACGATGCCGTCCGCATCGACGGACACGAACCGCAGGTCGGGAAGCCTGCCCGCATCGAACGCCTCCCACGCCGGCGTAGCCGTCTCGAACGTCGCCTCGCCGTCCTGGATCCCCTGTGCGTAGATCGCCTCGACTGCCGGCCAATCCGCCGGCGTCATCTCGCGCACACCGATCATCAACAGCATCCACCCCCGTTGCCGGCGTCGGTCGAGCAGACGCCTGTCGCAGGGAGGACCAGCTCCACGTTCGAGGCGGATGCCGTGTCGCCCGCCAGCCAGGCGGTCACTGAGCGCACCTGCTCGTAACCCGTCGCCAGCAGGAAGGTCGGCGCACGGCCGTAGGACTTCATGCCGACGATGAAGAACCCCTGCTCGGGGTGGGTCAGCTCGCGGAAGCCATGCGGCTCGACAGTCCCGCACGAATGGACGTTCGGATCGATGAGCGGCGCGAGCCGTCGGGGCGCCTCGACGATCTCGTCGAGATCCAGCCGGATCTCCCGAAGGATGTCGAGGTTCGGGCGGAATCCCGTGGCGTTGACCACCACGTCGGTGGCGTGGACAACGACCTCGCCGTGGCGGTGCCCCACCAGCTCGACGCCACCCGCGGCGCGACGGCCGCGGATGATCTCGAAGCCGTCGAGCACGGTGATCCGGCCGTCCGCGACGGCCCGATCGACTCTGCTGCCCAGGCGCGCGCGGTCTGCGAGCTCGTCATCGGCGGAGGACGACACGCGGACCGCTTGCGCGTTGCGGATCACCCACGTGATGGTGGTGCCGGGTTCCTCCCGGGCGAGTTCGACGAGCGCGAGGAGGGTGTTGGCGGCGGAGTGACCGGCACCGACGACCGTCGTGTGGCGGCCCGCGAACGTGGCGCGGTCCCGCCCGAGGACGTCAGGCAGCGCCGGGGTGACGGCATCCGTGATCTCGGTCATGCCGAGCAGCTCCAGCCCGCTCGACGAGAGCGAGTTGGGCGAGAGATAGGTTCCGGAGGCGTCGATGACGGCGCGGGCGGGAACGTCTTCGACCTCGCCGTCCCCGGTGCGGATGCGCACGGAGAACGGAGTGGCCGCGCGCGATCGCGTCCGCGTGCGGTCCATGCTTTCACGCGTGACACCGATCACCTCGACGCCGAGGCGCACACGCGCGGCGATCTCGTCGACCTCGGACAGGGGCGCCACGTACTTCTCGACCAGCTCGGCGCCACTCGGAGCGCGCTCCGGATCGGTGAGCTCCCACCCGCTCCTTTCCAGCAGGCGACGGGATGCCGGATCCACCAGGTGCTTCCAGGGCGAGAAGAGGCGGGTGTGCCCCCACGCACGCACACTGGCCGCGGCCTCCGCGCCCGCTTCGAAGACCACGAAGTCGATGCCGCGTTCGACGAGGTTCGCGGCGGCCGCCAGGCCGATCGGGCCGGCGCCGATGATGGCGACGGGAAGCGTCGAAAGCCGATCGGGTTCGACCACGCGAGGTGTCAGATCAAGCAGAGTCACAGCATCCTCCAACGGATATCGATGAACGTCGATACTGATTGTGAGCCCATCTATCGACACCTGTCAATATCGACTACCCTCGATATATGACCACGACGCTCGAGGTGACCGATGTCACCGCCGCGGCCTGCTGCACACCTCTGGTGCGCGAACCACTGACCGCGGCGGAGGCGGAGCAACTGGCTACGACCATGAAAGCACTGGCCGACCCCGCACGACTGCGTCTGCTGTCGATCGTGGCCGCCTCCGAAGACTCCGAAGCCTGCGTGTGCGACCTGATCGAGCCCGTCGGCCTCAGCCAGCCGACGGTCTCGCACCACCTCAAGATCCTCACCACCGCCGGCTTCCTGACACGCAGCAAGCGCGGCACCTGGGCGTACTTCAAGCTCGTGCCCGGCGCCCTCGACCGCATCTCGCAGCTCCTCGTCGCGTCGTGAGCGGCACTGCGCGCGCCGCCCTGGGCGAGTTCCTCGGCAGCGCGGGGCTGGCCGCGGTCGTCGTCGGATCGGGCATCGCCGCACAGCGGCTGTCGCCCGGCGATGTCGGACTACAGCTCTTCGAGAACGCGTTCGCGACGGCACTCGGGCTCATGGTGCTGATCCTCGTGTTCGCCTCCGTCTCCGGCGCCCACTTCAATCCCGTCGTGACGGTCGTGGACATCCTCCTCCATCGCCGCAGCTGGTCGACAGCGGCCGTCTACCTGCCCAGTCAGGTGCTGGGATGCATCGCCGGCGCCGTTCTGGCGAACCTGATGTTCGCGGAGCCCGCGGTCGCCTGGAGCACGACCGACCGCTCCGGATGGCACCTCCTCCTCGCCGAGGCGGTCGCGACAGCGGGGCTGATCGTCGTGATCTTCGCTCTGGTGCGCACCGGCCGCGGTCAGCTCGCGGCACCGGCGGTCGGCGCCTACATCGGTGCCGCGTACTTCTTCACGTCATCCACGAGCTTCGCAAACCCCGCCATCACCGTCGGTCGCATGTTCAGCGACACGTTCGCGGGCATCGCCCCGGCCTCGGCTCTGCCGTTCATCGCCGCACAGCTTCTCGGCGCTGCCGTGGGATGGGGCGTCGTCCGCGTGCTCTTCCCGGTCGCGGTTCCCGAGCCGGTCGTCGCGCACGGCTGACAGTCCGGTCCGTCAGCCGCCGAGCCCCCGCCGCAGCGCTGCGAGGCCGTACTCGAAGGCCGCGTCGACGTCGCCGCCGAGGCGGAACGCCCCGGCGAGCTCCATGTGGATGAAGCCCGTAGCCCACGCCGTGACGAGGCGTGCGGCGTCGAGCGCGTGCGCCTCCCCCGCGACCCCGGCGGCAGTGTCCACCATGATGAGACCCGCGCGATCGACCAGCTGCTGCGGCGCCGCCGCAGCGAAGATCAGGCGGAAGCCCTCGGGGCGTTCGTGCGCGAGCGCCCGGTAGGTGCGCGCGAGACCTTCGAGGGACCGATCGGATGCCTCGAGCCGGCGTGTCAGATCCTCGACGGTGGCGCCGGCGACGGCCTCGACGAGAGCGTCACGGTCGCGGACCCGCTTGTACAGCGACGGCGCACGCACACCGACCTTCTCCGCGACCCGCTGCATGGTGAGCCCCGCGGGTCCGGACTCCTCCAGGATGTCGCGCCCGGTGGCGACGATCTCGGCATATGACGTGCGTACCGGCGTCGGCATGCGGCATCCTTCCATCGGCTATTGACAATAGCCATCATAGCTAACTATCGTAGCCATGCCTACCCGGACCCTCACTCCCGAAAGATGCGCCATGAAGCTCGCACCCCACCTGCACCGCATCGGCAACGACATCGTCGCCGCCTATCTCGTCGTCACCGACGACGGGGTCACCGTCGTCGACGCCGGTCTTCCCGGTCACTGGAAGGACCTGGTGCGCGAGCTCGACGGTCTGGGCCTGTCGCCCGACGACGTGAAGGGCGTGGTCCTGACCCATGGCGACAGCGACCACATCGGGTTCGCCGAGCGCCTGCGCCGCGACCACGGCGTGCCCGTCTACGTGCACGAGGCCGACGCCGAGCGGGCCCGCACCGGCGAGAAGCCCAAGGTCTCCGCCGGCCCGATGAAGTTCGGCCCGACTGTCGGCTTCTTCGCCTACGCGCTGCGCAAGCGCGCCATGCCGACGACCTACGTGTCGGAGGTCGTCGAAGTCCACGACGGCGACGTGCTCGACCTGCCGGGGTCCCCGGTGGTCATCGGGATGCCGGGGCACTCCCCTGGCAGCATCGCCGTCCACGTGCCCCTCGTCGACGCCGTCTTCGTCGGCGACGCGCTCACCACCCGCCACGTTCTGACGGGTCGTGAAGGCATGCAAGCCGCCCCGTTCACCGACGACCCCGACGAGGCATCGGCGTCTCTCGACCGCCTCGCCGGCGTGTCGGCGTCGTGGGTCCTTCCCGGCCACGGCGCGCCGTGGCAGGGTTCGCCGGCGGATGTCGCGGCCGCTGTGCGGAGCGGAGCGGCCTGAGCCGCTCCGCTCCACAGCGGGCCCCGGGTCAGACCGGGCGGGCGGCCGTGAACAGGTTCGCCGGGTCGTACGCGAGCTTGAGCTGACGCAAGCGCGCCCATGCTGGGCCGAAGGCGGCCGAGCGGTCAGCGTCCGGCCCCTCGATGAACGTCAGCGCCAGGGCATCGATGCGCCACGGCTCGAGCGCCGCGACGCCCGCGTGGACCGCAGCCGTGGCGGCGGGAAGCGCCTCCGCAACCGGCACCATCGAGACGGCGTGCACCAGGTAATCGCCCGCCAGCGACGCGATCGCGCCGCCGCCGACCGGGCGACGGGCCGCGGCGCCGCCGAGGTGTCGCAGCTCCTGCACGAAGATGCCGGGCGTCGCCGCCGCAGCGACGAATGCCTCGACGGCTGCGTCGGGGAGGTCGCCGAGCATCGCGTGGTGGTTGGCCGACGGCGTCGGCTCGGGCGGGTCCATGTGCACGCCGACCAGCGCGGGCGCGGGAATGCGCGCGAACGTGTCGATCTCGGGCTGCAGCGCACGCAGCGGCTCGAGCAGAGCGGATGCCGCGGCATCCGTCTCTTCGATGGCACCGTCGATCACGACCACCGAGCGTCCTGAGAGGAACGGCGGGAGGTCAGGCAGCGGCGGCAGGTTCAGGATGCGGAGGGTCGTCGTCGCGGTCTCGGGTGCGGACTTCGTCCACTCCGCCCACGCACGGGACACCTCGGCGGCCCGCGCGGCATCCCACAGCAGCATGCCGGCGAAGATCTCGGCGATCGGAAGCAGGTCGATCTCCATGGCGACCACGACGCCGAAGGCGCCGGAGCCACCGCGCAGCGCCCAGAAGAGGTCGGGGTGCTCGTCCTCGCTCGCCCGCACCAGCGTGCCGTCGGCCGTCACGACCTCGACGGCGCGCACCGCGTTGACGGCGAGACCGTGCGCCCGGGCGTAGAACGACAGACCGCCGCTGAGCATGTAGCCGACGACCGACACGTCGCCGGCGCTCCCGTGCGGTGCGGTCAGCCCGAGCGGCGCGGCCGCCTCGAGCACGTCGTTCCAGAGCGAGCCGCCCAGCACCCGCGCGGTGCGCGCCGCGGCGTCCACCTCGACGCCGCGCAGCTCCCGCAGTGAGACGAGCACGGTGTGGCGCAGGTCGGTGCCGGCGAGCGCCCCGGCGCCGTGACCGGTCGACTGCGGCGCGATGCGCAGCCCCGACAGTGCCACGGCGTGCACCATGTCGATGACGTCCTCGGCCGACGCCGGAAGCGCGACGGCGAACGGATGCTGCGCCACGGCGGTGTTCCAGGGCGTGCGCGCGGCGTCGAACCCGGCGTCGCCGGGAAGCAGCACCCGGTCGCCGAGCGCGGCTCGCAACTCGGCTGCCGCCGCTCCGGCCGCAGCCTGAGGGACGTCGATCGCGAGGTCGTTGAGGGACATGGGGATGCCTTTCGGTGAGCGGATCGCGACGGAGGGTATCGACCGGCTCCGTCGTCGGGCCCGGCGCATCGGGCGCGGGCCACCCCACTGATGAGCACGGCACGTCACCCCAGATACATGGGCGACGACGGTTTCTCAGCTCTCGAAGTCCTCGGGTTCGACCTCGTCGAGGAAGCGCTTGAACTCGTCCAGACGCTGCGAGGCGTCGGTCTCGGTGAGCACGTCGGGCACGCCGGCCTCGGCCAGCACCTCGTCCGCGACCCACATCGGCGCACCCACGCGCGAGGCGAGCGCGATCGCATCCGACGGCCGTGCATCGACGATGCGGTCGCCCAGCGCGGTGGACAGCGTGATCTCGGCGAAGAACGTGCCGTCCTCGATGCGGGTCACCTCGACGCGCGTCGCCGAGGCATCCAGCGCGGTGAGCATCAGGCCCATCAGGTCGTGGGCGAGGGGGCGGGGAACGTCGGCATTCTCGACGGCGACCAGGATCGAGGTCGCCTCGAGCTGCCCGATCCAGATCGGCAGCACGAGCCCGTCGCCCGGAATCTGATCGACCGGCTTGAGCAGCAGGACGTGCTGCCCGGAGGCATCGAGCGCCACGCCGGCCACGCGAACCTGGACCATGACGCGCCTCCTCTCGCCGCGGCATCCGTCTGCGTCATCTTTCGTCTGGCCATCGTAGGCTCGGCCGGCCGCAGTCGGACAGAGGGGTCACAGGCGTGTGATGAATTCCCGCAGCAGCAGATTGACCTTCACCGGGTCGCGCGCCTGGGGCAGATGTCCCCCGCCGTCGATGACGACGAGGTCGCCCCCGGTGATCTCGGCGGCGATCGGCCCGCGCCGCGGGTCCTGGCACATGTCGAGCGACCCCGTGATCACCAGCACCGGGCATCGGACCGCCTCGCAGATCGCCCGCGACGCAGGGATGTCCGCGGCGAGATACGTCGATGCGTCTTCGAGGAGCAGCATGTCGGCGCCGGCCCCCATCGACCAGTCCACGCAGTCCTCTACCTGCTTCGTGGAGTGCGGCTCAGGGAACATCTGCCCGAAGAAGAACTGCGACCAGTCGGCCCAGTCCTGCTTCCAGTAGTGGCGGTTCTGCTTCTGCCAGCCTTCATACGAGTCGCGCTGCGCGTCGAAGTCGAACGCGATCCGGTGCGGCAGCGGCTCCGTCAGCCGCACGCCCGGGTTGATCGCGCACGCCCCGAGCACCCGCCCGGGACGCTGGCCGGCCATGATCAGCGCGTGCCCGGCGCCCGTGCACACCCCGACCAGCACCGCCTGATCCGCGCCGATCGCATCCAGCACGGCCCACTGGCCGGCGATCACCACGCCATCGTCCATCTGATCGGGCGAGGTGGGCGTGCCGCTCAGCCCGTTGCCCGGCGGGTCGCTCACCACCACACGGAAGTGCCGCGCCAGGAACGGGATCTGCGCCTTCCACGCCCGGCTGTGCACGATCACGTCGGGCATGAGCAGATACACGGTGGGCGCGCCGTCGCCGTACACCTCGTAGTGCACGGCGATGCCGTCGCGGTCGACGAAACCGCTCGTCGTGGGTTCGAGCGCGCGCATCAGATCAGCTCCGCCAGCATCGCGGCCGCGCGCGCCGCCCCATCGGTCTCCACGCGGCGATACGAGACGTCGCGCGAGACCTCGGCCACGAGTGCCGCGGCGAGCGCGTCGGGATCGCTGGCTTCCGAATAAGGGATGCCACGCCCGGCGCCGTAGTTCTCCAGCCGATGACGCACGTGGAAGTTCTGCTCGAAGTGGTTCTCGAGCGGCACGAAGAGGAAGGGGCGCCGGGCCGCGGCCAGCTCCATGCACGTCGTGAGCCCACCCTGGACGATCGCGACGTCGCAGGCGGCCAGCGCCCGATAGAGATCCGGGACGAATCCGCGCACCCGCACGCCCTGCCTGCGCGGCAGTGACGCGGGATCGATCCGGGGACCCGTCACGACCAGGAACCGCAGCGCCGGCAGCAGGCGGCGCGCGAGGGGCACGGCATCCATGACCCTGCCGAGCAGTGCACGGCCCACACCCGAACCGCCGACGGTCACTACGCACAGCACATCATCGGGACCGTAGCCGAGCCTTGCGCGCGTCCGGGCGCGCTCCTCGTCGGTCGGCGGCACGAAGCCGGTGATGTACCCCGCGAAGTCGAAGTGCGCCGTCGTCCATTCGCGGATGCCGGGGAGCCCTGGCCCGAACGACTCGTCCACGATGTCGTCGGGGTTGCCGACGAAGATCGAGCGGTCGCGCAGCCGCCGGTAACGCGCCCGCTGCTCGAGCATCTCGGCGTTGTAGTCGGCGGTGAGCGCGGCTTCGGCATCCCCGCCGCTCGGCATCGGCAGCCATCCCACGAAATCCGTGAGCCACGCGAACGCGAACCGCTTGAGCTCCGGGTTCTCATGCAGGAAGTAGTCGACGTCCCACGCCTCGTCGCCGATCACGAGGTCGTAGTAGGTCTCGTCGACGACGTCGTTGAAGACCATGAAGTTGTTCACGAGGATCTCGTCCATGCGCCGGATCGCCCGGAAGGCGTGGAGATCATGGTCGGCCGACTCGTCCTCGATGTGGGCGGATTCGTTGGCAAGGAGGGCGGATGCCGGGTGCACAGGTTCCCCGGCATCCGCCAGCACGCGCGTGACCGGATGCTGCGCCAGCCAGTCGATCTGCAGATCGGGGTGGAGTGCCCGGAGCTCCTGCGCGATGGCGACGTCGCGGCGGGCGTGGCCGAGCCCGATCGGGGACGACAGGAACAGTGCCCTGCGCGGACGACGCTGCGCCCGCACCCAGGTATGGCGGTTGCCCATGGCGGCCATTCCCTCAGTCTGCCCCTGTCGTCGCGCGGAGTCAGGGCCGCGCCTCGATCACGCGATTGAACGGCGTCTCGGCGACCGTGCGGAACCGGGTGAACCCGGCCGTCGAGGTCACGTCGCGGATCCGTGCCGGTCCCGCCTGTGTGCCGAGGGCGAGACCGACGTCCTGCGAGAGCGAGGACGGCGTGCACAGCAGCGTCGAGAAGCCGTAGTAGGCGCGGCCGACCGGGTTCAGATTGTCTTCGACGTGGTCGCCGGCCATCGGCTCAACGATCATCCAGGTGCCGTCGTCGGCGATCGCCTCGCGCACCCTGCGTGCGGCGCCGACGGGATCGCCCATGTCGTGGAGGCAGTCGAACATCGTGACCAGGTCGTAGCCGCGGCCCCCGAACTCCCGGGCGGACGCGACCTCGAAGCGCGCGTTGTCGACGCCCGCCTCCGCGGCACGGGCGCGCGCCGTCTCGATGGACTCGGCATGGTAGTCCGAGCCCACGAACGTGGAGTCGGGGAAGGCCTGCGCGAGCAGGACCGTGGATGCCCCGTGCCCGCAGCCCACATCGGCGACGAGCGCGCCGGTCCGGAGCTTCTCCTCGACACCCTCGAGCGCCGGGATCCAGGACCCGACGAGGTTCGCGTGATAGCTCGGGCGGAAGAAGCGCTCGCAGCCGACGTGGACGTCCGAGCCGTGCTGGTGCCAGCCGTAGCCGGCGCCGCTGCGGGCGGCGTCCACGATGTGCTGCGTGTCATGGACCGTGCCGAGCGCGATCTGAAAGAACCCGGGAAGGAACGCGGCACTGTCGGGGTCGGTCATCGCGAGCGCGTGCTCAGGCGGCAGCGTGTAGCGCTTCGTGGCCGGGTCATAGGTGACGTAGCCCCCCGCGGCCTGGGCGTTGAGCCACTCTCGCGCGTACGGCTCGGCGGTCTGCGTGCGCTCGGCAAGCTGGGCCGGTGTGCTCGCTCCGTACTCGGCGAGGTCCCGGTAGTACCCGAGCTTGTCGCCCATCACGACGAGTGCGGCGTTGAGGGTCGCGCCGACCTCGTCGACGGCGCGGAAGACGAAGCTCATCAGCTTGTCGGTGTCGATCTGGGCGGGTGGGGCGGTGAGAGACATCAGCGGCTCCTTCGGTCGGTGGTGTGCGGCGTGATCCGCCGTCACCTCGACGGTAGGAATGCGGAGCCGGCCGCCGCATCCGGGGACCCCCCTAGTCCCGACCGCGGTCGTAGACTCGGCTCCATGCTGGTGGGTCGGCGGGCCGAGCAGCAGGAGATCGCTCGGCTCGGGGCGGCTGCGCGTCTGGGGACGAGCGGCGTGCTCGCCGTGCGCGGCGAGGCCGGCGTGGGGAAGACCGCACTCCTCGACGACGCCGTCTCGCAACTGGACGGCATGCAGGTGCTGCGCGCGACCGGGCTCGAGTCCGAGCGTGAGATCGCCTTCGCCACGCTGCTGCAGCTGCTGCGACCCGCGCTCGGGGCGCTCGGGGGCATCCCCTCGACGCAGGCCGATGCCCTCGCGGCGGCGCTCGCGCTTCCGGGAGCGTCAGGACCAGCCGACGGGCGCGACCGATTCACCATCGGTGCGGCGGTGCTGAGCCTGGTCTGCCGGTTCGCGGAGGATGGACCGGTCGCCGTCGTCGTGGACGATCTGCACTTGGCCGACGCGCCCTCGTCGAGCGCCCTCGTCTTCGCCGCCCGACGGCTCGCCGCGGACCCGGTGGTGGCGCTGTTCGGCTCGCGGAGCCCAGAGGGAGACGGGCTCGTCGCCGGCCTTCGGACGCTGACACTGGGCGGTGTCGACCTCGAGTCCGCGCGGACGATCCTCCAGCATGCCCCCGGCGCCGCGGTCGCCGACGAACGGGTCCGCGTGCTGCACCGCGCCACCGAAGGCAACCCGCTCGCCATGCTCGAACTGCGCGCCGCCGATCTCGGTGTGGTCGAGAGCCTCGACACCGGGCTTCCCCTACGGGTGCCGCGTGCGGTCATAGACGCGTTCGGCAGGCGGCTGTCGACGCTGGATGCCGGCTGCCGTTCAGCCCTCCTCGTCGCCGCTGTGTGCGGCGCCGACCTCCGCTTCGTGACCGACGCCTGCGAAGCGCACGGGGTGGACGTGGCCCGACTCGACGCGGCGGAGGACGCCGGCCTGATCGCGGTGCGCGACGGGCACGTCGGGTTCCGGCATCCGCTGCTGCGCGCCGCCGTGTACTCCGGGGCGTCCGCACATGAACGCCGTGCCGCGCACCGCGCCGCCGCCGAAGCCGCGTCACCCGGCGACGTCGACCGGCGGGCTTGGCACCTGTCGGAGGCGACCTCGCACCCCGACGCCGCGATCGCCGGCCTCCTCGCCGAGGCCGGCGACCACGCCGTCGCACGGGCCGCGTACTCCGTCGCCTCGGGTGCGTTCGAGCGCTCGGCACGTCTCACTCCTGAAGCCGGCACGCGCGCCGCACGGCTGCTCCGTGCCGCCGACACCGCCTGGGAAGCCGGCGACGGCGAGCGCGCCGTCTCGCTCCTGGACCGGCGAGGGCGGGACGCCGTTTCGGAGGTGGCCGGCCGCGTCGAGGCCCCGGCCGGCGTCGAGGTCGGGTCTGCTGCTGACGACGTCCGAGAGATCGAACTGCGTGCGTCGGTGGCGGCGCGCACCGGATCGCTGAGGGAGGCGCTCGACATCCTGCTGCGTGCGGCCGATCACGCGGCATCGGCGGATGCAGCGACCGTCGCGCTGGCGGACGCCGTGCACGCCACCTACTACCTCGGAGACGCGCGCACTGCGTCGGCGCTGGCCGATCGGATCGCCGGACTCCGACCTGAGGTGACGACGACGCGTGCTCATGCACTCGGATTGATGGCCTCCGGGATGGCGAAGACGCTCGCAGGCCTCGGCGGAGCCGACGAGATCCGTGCCGCCGTGCCGCTCCTCGAGACCGATCCGGAGCTGGGGCGGGATCCTCGCCGCCTGTCGTGGCTCATGCTGGCGCCCCTGTACCTGCGCGACGCCACCAGCGGGGTGCGGCTTCGGGAGCTCGTCGACGAGGTGCGCGGCGCCGCCGGGATCGGAGCCCTGCCTGCGCTCCTCTTCCACGTCGCGGTCGACGAGGCCACCACGTCCGCGTCCTGGGTGCGGGCAGAGGCGAACTTCGCCGAGGCCATCCGGCTCGCCACCGAAACGGGTCAGACGACAGAGCTCGCGATGTCGCTGGCGGGGCTCGCGCGACTCGACTCCCGTGCCGGCCGAGCGGACGCGTGCCGCGCCCATGGTGAGGCGGCACGGACGCACTGCGCGGCGCGCGACATCCACGTGGGCGAGGCCTGGGTGGGCCACGCGTTCGGTGACCTCGAGCTCTCGTTGGGTCGCCCGGGGATCGCGGCGGAGCTCTTCGCAGATCTCATCGTGCTGCTCGCACGCCTCGGGCTCGACGATGTCGACCTCTGGCCCGGTCCCGAGTACGGCGACGCCCTCATGCGCATCGGGCGGCGCGAAGATGCGCTGGCGACGGCGACCCTGTACCGCACGCGCGCCGCGGCGAAGGGGCAGCCGTGGGCCTGCGCCCGGGGCGACCGCGCGATGGGGATCGCCGCAGCCGAAGACGATGCCGACGACTTGTTCGCGTCGGCGCTCGACTGGCATGAGCAGACGCTCGATCGGTTCGAGACGGCGCGCACCCGCCTCGCGTACGGCGAGCGCCTTCGCCGGTCGGGTCGGCGGAAAGACGCGCGCGTTCAGCTGCGCGCGGCATTCGACGACTTCACCGAGCTCGGGGCGTCGGTGTGGCGCGACCGCGCCGCGACAGAGCTCACCGCGACCGGCGAACACGTCCGCGCCACGTCGGGAAACGCGGTCGAGGACCTCACGCCGCAGGAACTCCAGGTCAGCGTGCTGCTCGCAGAGGGCCGCACGACCCGCGAAGCTGCGGCCGCCCTGTTCCTCAGCCCGAAGACCGTCGAATACCACCTGCGCAAGGCCTATACGAAGCTGGGGATCGGCTCACGCGCCGAGCTGACGCGGGCGCTCGCCGAGGTGGTGCATCGGGACTGACACGACGCGGCACCCCGTGCGCCGCTCAACGCGGCGGAACGCCGGTGAGCGCCGACAGACCGTCGTTGACGCCGTAGCTCCTCACCTCGATGTCCGTCACGCCGTAGCCCCGCAGCCGCTCGCTGTGGAAGGCGAGGTAGCGATCGGCATCCTCCTTGGTCTGGAAGAGGTAGGCGCCGCCGGCGATGCCGCTCTCGGCATCCTCGGTCCAGACCTTGAACACGAGGCCCTTCTCACCCGCGATGTCGCCGGCCAGTTCGCCGAACGCGGCGACCGCCTCCGCGCCGAACGGCCCCGCCGAGGGGAATTCGAACACCAGGAGATGTGCCATGCTTCGTCCTTCCGTCGGTGCGCTTCTGAGGTCCAGGCAACCACGAGGCGCCGACAAGGCTTTCCCGGTTACGTGCGCGGCGGGACGAGGCCGCGGCACTGCATTCACCGGAATGGATGCTGCGCGCGTACCGTTGCAGTCGACATGCAGCGCTTCGGAACCCTCTCGTTCGGACACTACGGCCCGCTGGGCGGCGGGCGGCAGCTCACTGCCGCCGACTCGATGCTGCAGGCGATCGACCTCGCCCAGGGCATGGACGAGCTCGGCGTGAACGGCGCGTACTTCCGCGTCCACCACTTCGCGCGTCAGCAGGCGTCGCCGATGCCGTTGCTCGCCGCTATCGCGGCACGGACGGAGCGCATCGAGGTCGGCACCGGGGTGATCGACATGCGCTACGAGAATCCGCTGTACCTCGCGGAGGAGGCCGCCGCGGTCGACCTCATCTCCGGCGGCCGGCTCGCGCTCGGCGTGAGCCGCGGGTCACCCGAGACCGTCGTGCGCGGCTACGAGGCTTTCGGATACACCGGGTCAGACGACCCCCGCGGCGCGGACACCGCCCGCGAGCACTTCGACCTCTTCCTGCGTGCGATCGAGGGCGAAGGCCTGGCGGAGCGCGACGACTCTTCGCCGTTCGGCGGCGGGGGCACGGGGTTGCAGCGCATCGAGCCGCACTCCCCCGGGCTCCGCTCCCGCGTGTGGTGGGGCGCTGGCAACCGCGAGTCCGCCGAGTGGGCGGGCCGTACGGGCGTGAACCTGATGTCGTCGACGCTGCTCACCTCGGCGGACGGGCGGCCGTTCGACATCCTGCAGGCGGAGCAGATCGACGGATTCCGCGCCGCGTGGCGGGAGGCGGGTCACGCCGGCGAGCCGCGCGTCTCGGTGAGCCGCTCGATCTTCCCGATCACCACCGCCGAGGAGCGCATGTACTTCGGCGGACGCCAGGACGGCGACCAGATCGGCGTGATCGACGGCATCCGCTCGACCTTCGGCAAGACCTATGCCGGGGAACCCGACGAGCTGGTCGAGCAACTCCAGAACGACGCCGCCATCGCCTCGGCAGACACGCTCATGCTCACGATCCCGAGCCAGCTCGGCGTCGAGTTCAACCTGCGGATGGTCGAGTCGTTCGCGAAGCACGTCGCCCCCGCGCTCGGCTGGCAGCCCACCCGCGTGTGACGCCGCCGTACGGAGCGCAACGGGAGCGTTCGGGAGGGATCTTGACCGGTCGGTCAGTCAGGAATACCGTGGAATCGACCCCCGATCGGGAGCCATCACCGCCTCCGAAGGAGGAGATTCCGATGAACAAGTGGACTCGTTGGGAGGACTGGGTCGCCGTGGTCGTGGGCCTCGTCGCCGCAGTGGCGGCGCTGTTCATGCCGCCGATGGGCGCCTCCATGCCATGGATGCTGATCGTCGGCATCCTGCTGATCGCCGCCGGCGTCATGAACCTCGCGATGCCGGGGATGGTCGCGATGGAGTACGTGCAGCTCGCGCTCGGTGCGGTGCTGTTCGTCGCTCCGTGGCTGGGTGGTTACGCCAGCATGGATTCCGCAGCCGCCTGGATCTGCTGGATCGGCGGGGCGGTCGCGGTGATCGTCGCGGCCCTCGCCATCCGACCGGCCATGCAGATGCACGACCGTTCCCTCCCGCACTGAGGGTGCCCTCCCCACTGACGTGCGCCGTCGAGACGGGGGCGCCGGACACCGCCGGCGGCCCCAGCGCCTTTCCTGAGGATCCGAGATGACGCGAAGCCGGGAGAGCCGGATCCTCATCCTCGATGCGGCCGAGCGCCTCTTCGCCGAGCGCGGCTTCGACGCCACCCCGACCGGGGCGATCGCCGACCTGGCCGGCGTGCCCAAGGGGCTGCTCTTCTACTACTTCCCCAGCAAGACAGATCTGCTGCGCGCGCTGATGGGCGAACGGCTCGATCTCGATCCCATCGACACCTCCGCGCTGATCGCCGAGGGTGACCCGGCGCAGTCGCTGCTCAACGTCACGGGGAGGCTCCGCGAACTTCAGGGCGAGTCGGCGGTGCGCCGCGTCATCGTGTGGCGCGAGCACCGGACGCACCCCGAGGTGCGCGCGAGGCTGCGGGACTACCGCAGCCAGCTGCAGGCGATCGTCGAACGCGTGCTCGGCGCGAGCATCCTGCATCCGATCGCCGCACGGCGCGTGCGGATCGCCGCGGAGGCCTGGGTCGCGATCATCACGACCCCGACGCTCGCGGCCCTTTCGGCAGACGAGGAGCTCGAGGCGGGCGACGAGCTCGCCGGCCCGGCCGATGCCGCCGACCTGCCCGCACTCGCCGATCTCATCTCGGCCGGCCTGCGCGAACCCGCGGCCTGAACTCCTTCCTCACGCGGCGGGCGGCCGCGCCATCGGCCGCAGAATCAGTCGAGCACCTCGATGCCCGTGATGCGCAGCTCCTCCACGTCGAGCCTGGTCTGGATCTGTGTCACGACGGCATCGTCGACGGCGCCCTCGCGGCGCAGCCGATACAGCACCTCGCGCTTGCGGTCCAGGAGCGCGATCCGCAGTCGCGAGTACTCCTCGTCGCGTTCGCGCGGCGAAGGCAGCGGAGCGGGCGGATCCAGCACGGCAGTGGCCGTCGCGGCTGCCTCGGCCTCGGCATCCGTCGCCCCGATCATCGAGTCGAGATCGACGATCCTGCGGTCGACCTCGGCCTGCTCGCGCGCCTGCACGCGCTCGTTGTTGCGCTCGAGGTAGTCATAGTAGTCGCGCGTGAGGCGGTCGCGCGTCTCCTCGCTGACACCGTGGTCGTGGGCGAGATCCTTCATCGCCGTCAGCGCCGCGCCGGTGATCGCACGCTCGGCGAGTTCGAGCTCCCTCTGCATCGCCATGTCCTCGGGGAGGCGGGCCCACCGCACGACCGCAGGCAGGATGGGTCCCTGCACGAGGAGGGTCAGCAGGATGATGCCCGCCGTGACGAAGATGATCTCGTCGCGCCCCGGCATCGGATCTCCGGCCGTCGTCGTAAGGGGCACAGAGAGCGCGATCGCCAGCGACACCGCGCCACGGAAGCCGGCGACCGCGCTCACGATCCGCGCCCGGTACGTGGTCCGGCGCAGTCGCTGAGATGGCCGGCGATCCAGCATGCGGATGATCATGACCGACGTCGTCTGGAACACGAACCGGGCTACGAGCAGCACCAGCCACGACGCCAGGGTGACCACCACCAGCCAGCCGATCTCGCGCCCGGGGATCTCATGCGCGACGGCCTGCACTTCGAAGCCGATGAGCACGAACAGAGAGCCGTTGAGAAGGAACGAGCCGAGAGGCCATGTCCACGCCGCCTGACGCCGCGACGCCGCCGTGCTGATCCGCGGCGTGATGTACGCCACGATGAGTCCGGCCACGACGACCGCCAGCACACCCGACGCGTGGACGAGCTCGGCGAGCAGGAACGCCGTGAACGGCACGAGCAGCAGGGCGATGTTGAGGTTCAGCGTGTTGCGCACGCGTCGCATCACGAGGTAAGCGAGACCCGCGACGACGACACCCGCCGCCGCACCGCCCACGTACGACAGCACCACCAGGCCGGTGACGTCGAGCGGGGTGTACTGGCCGCCCGCGGCGACACCGACGGCGACCCCGTATATGACCAGCGCCGTCCCGTCGTTGGTGAGGCTCTCGGCCTTGAGGTTCATGAAGTTGCGCCGCGGCAGCATGCGCCCGAGCGCAGCGACCGCGGTCGCGTCGGTCGGGGCGACCGCGGCGCCGAGGATGAGCGCGGCGTTCCAGGGCAGCCCGAGGGCGTAGGCGACGCCGGCGACGGCGAAAGCGCTGGCGACGACGAGCGCCGTGCTCATGAGGACGATGCCGCGGAAGTCCCGGATGATCGAACGCAGCGACGTGGTCATGCTCTCCCAGAACAGCAGGACCGGCAGGAAGAGCAGCAGCACCGTCTCGGGCGGCAGCTCGATCTCGCGCACCTCCGGGATGAACCCCAGCGCGAGTCCCGCGACGACGAGCAGCAGTGGGACGGCCACTCTGAGCTTCGGGGCCAGGATCGCACCGGTGAGGACGGTGATTCCGAGCAGGACGGTGACCTCGAGTCCATTCATGCGGGCTCCCTTCGGTGCAATGATCATCCAACCGCACCGGGAGCAACAGGATTCCCGGATGCCGCGGCCCGGCGTCGCGTCTGCCGCTGCGTGCTCAGGGTGATTCCGGTCGTCCCGCGCGCGCAGGTTAGAGTGTCCGGACCGGACACGGCGACATGTGCCCGGGATGCCGGGAGGGGCAGTTGGGCGAAGTGTTGACGCTCGCGTCGCGGGACGTGGGTGATGTCGAGTCGACGTGGCGCCAGTTCGTGCCTTCGGCCGCCCTGCAGCGAGTGGATCCTCGCACGTTCGCGTTCTCGTGGACGTCCGCCGCGACACCCGGCTTCTCAGTCGTGAAGTACCGGCTGAACGCTTCGGTGCAGTCCGCCATCGAACCGGACGGTCAGCTGATGGGCTGTCGTGTGGCCTCCCGCGGCGGCTGGGTGGGAACACCCCGCGGCGATCTGAATGCCGGGCTGCCGTGGCTCGCGCTGGACGGGCCGACGAGTGCGCGCTGGCACACGCGCGCCGACGTGCGCGCGTTCGTGTTCGACCGTGCCTCGGCCGAGGAGGAGGCACGGCGTCTGGCCGGCGACGACCGCTTCACGCTGCGCGCTGCGACGACGAGCTCCGCTCCGATCGACCGGGACCTCGCCGCGCACTGGGAGCGCGTGTTCCAGCACGTCGCCGGGTCGTTCTTCGTGCCGGGGCTCAGCACTCCGATGATCGAGGTGGAGCTGCGGCGCCACGCGCTGCACGCCACCCTCGCGGCGTTCTCACCCGCCTTCGGCGCCGCCCTCGAACGCTCGTCCCAGCGGGGTGCCGCCCCGCGGAGCGTCCGGCGGGCCATCGCCTACATGGAGCAGCACGCGCACGAGCCGATCACGATCGATGACGTCGCCGCGGCACCCGGGATCTCGTCGAGGGGACTCCAGTACGCCTTCCGTCGCGCCCTCGATCAGACGCCCACGGAGTACCTCCGCCGTGAACGGCTGGCCGGGGCGCATGCCGAACTGCAGCACGCGAAGCCCGCGAGCGTGTCGGAGGTCGCGCGGCGCTGGGGCTTCGCGAGCGCCTCGCGCTTCGCCAAGCACTACCGCGACGCGTACGGGAGGTCGCCGCGGCAGACACTGCACGGCGGCTGAAGTCCCTCCACGGCGGCCGCGTGAGGTTTCGCTTTCCGTGCTCCGCTTTCGCAGGGCGGTCCGCGGGGAGCCGGCGTCGACCGGGCTGTCGCAGAGTCTCTTGGAGCGGGCACGCCGCTCGCCGAAGGAGGCACGTGGGCAAGTTCATCTACGAGGGCGGCGTCCGCACGGAGTTCGACGATCGCGTGCTCTCGCACCTCCAGGTCGCCATCGGCACGAAGCTCCGCCGGAATGAGCCGTTCTACTTCACGTGGCACGGTGACGTCAGCACGGGCGGCGGACGGACGACTGTCTGGGTGCACGCGGCTGCGAGCCTGGTCTTCACCTACTACGGCGGCCGGACGGCCAAGATCAACCGCACCTGGCTCGAGGCGCTGATGCGCACGGCCAACTCGCCGGTCGGGCTGCAGGTCGTCGCCGAGCCGCCCGACGACGGCGGATCCGAGATGCTCGGCTGAGCCGCTCCGTCGGTTCCCTGTCATTGGGACGATCCGCACCGGTAGACTCCGGCCATCCGAGGCGATGGAGGCATGACGATGCACAGCACGGATCTGGCCGACCTGATCGACGACCTCATGGCGAAGGCGCGAGTGGCGTCCAGCGGCCGCGCGGCGCGGACCATCCGCGGCGGCCACGAGAACGCCCTTCGGGAGACCGTGATCGCACTGCTCGCCGGGCACGAACTCTCCGAGCACGACAGCCCGCACGAGGCCACGTTGCAGGTGCTCCAGGGCCACGTGCGTCTGATCACCGGCGACGATGCGTGGGAAGGGGCATCCGGTGATCACCTGACCGTGCCGCCGCAACGTCACAGCCTCGCCGCGCTCGAGGACTCGGTCGTCCTGCTGACCGTGTCGAACCGCGTGCCGTGACCGACTGACGCGCGCCGGTCAGGCGTCGAGCGTCGCCGCGAGTGCGGCGAGCGCTTCGCCGGTGACACGCTGCGTCGTCCAGTCGCCCATCGGCTCGGCGGCGATCGAGCGGTAGAAGCCGATCGCCGGCTCGTTCCAGTCGAGCACGGTCCATTCGAAGCGCGAGTATCCGCGCTCGACGCACACGGCCGCCAGCGAGGCGAGCAGCGACTTGCCGTAGCCGAAGGCGCGCTGGTGCTGGTCGACGAAGAGGTCCTCGAGCCACAAGCCGTGCCGCCCGGTCCACGTGGAGTAGGTCACGAACCAGATCGCGATGCCCACGATCTCGCCGTCCCGCTCGACGACGTGGGCGAAGACCCGCGGCTCGTCGCCGAACAGCGCAGCCTCGAGGGCGCCCACCGTGTTCTCGACAGCGTCCGGCTCGCGCTCGTACACGGCGAGCGCACGAATGCATGCCAGGATCCCCGGCTCGTCACCCGAGCGGGCCTCACGAAGGATGGCGCCACCGGCGAGCGTACGAGGAGTCACGTCTTCGAGCGTACCGAGAGGGCGACGGCAGCCGCACCTCTCGCCCCCGCGCCGCGTCTGCCGCTCGCCGCCGCGGGGCGGCATCCGTCCTGTTCAGGGCAGTCCGGTCACCGATACGCCGAGCCACTCGGCCAGCTCGGCGATCTCGGCGCGCACCATGTCGGACTCCTCCGGCTCGAGGGGCAGGAACTCGTGCACCGCGTTCACCTTGAGCACTTCGCGTTCGCGGTCGACCTCGGCGTCGAGCATCCCGACGAAGCGATCGCCCATCAGGATCGGATGGGCGAAGAAGCCGTACCGGCGCTGCGCCTTCGGCTTGAACTGCTCGAGCACGTAGGTGAACTCGAACAGCTCCTCGAGGCGTCGACGATCGAACAGCAGGCTGTCGTAGGGGTTGAGGAACGCCACCCGCCCGCCGGAGTCGTCGTCGAGCGCAGAGAGCGCCTCGGGATCGACGCGGTACGCCGTCGTGCTGCCCTCGACGACGCCAGGCTCCCCGGTGTCTTTCGCGACGCCGCTCCAGTACCAGTGCGGCTTGGCCAGCCCGGCCGACTGCAGGCGGCGCTCCGCGAGCAGCCGGGCGGCCTCCTCGTCGTCGTACTCGGGCATGTTCCGCGGGTAGACGCGCTCGGCGAGATCCCACCGGCGGCGGCGACCCTCGCGTCCGACGATGGCCACCTCGCCCTGGCGCAGCAGGAAGTCGAGCATGTGCGGCACCTGGTTCGCACCGGACCAGCCGTCGGGTGCCCGGCTCACCTGCGCGGTGTCGGGGATGTCGCTCGCGAGCAGGGGCCCCTCGGCGCGCAGTCGGGCGAGGACGTCGGCGCGGAACCCCGCATTCGCCTCGAGCCACTGCCGGCTGCTCTCGCGCTGCGGCCACTGCCGCATGCCCGGGAGCATCAGCGGCAGCACGCTCATGGGGCGGAAGGTGCCGTCGAACTCGAACAGCAGACGGTCGTCCTCGACGACCTTGCGCAGCTGACCCGGCTCGTACGACCAGCCGATGCGCGACCACAGCACGGTCTGCTCGCACGGCGCGATCGTCGCGGTGGGGTCGATCTTGATGTACCCCAGCTGCTCGGCGACCTCGACGACGTCACCAGGCCGCTCGGCATCGAGCAGCTGCGCGCGCACCACGATACGGCGCGCCTGGTCGCGGGTGAGCCGATGCGGGGTCATCCCCCGACCGTAGCCCGGCCAGGCTTCCTGACGCATCGACCGACGGGGAGATGCAGTCAGGTCGTGCGCCTGAACGGCCGCGACGTCAGCCGGCGGTCTCCGTCTCGAGCTGGAATGCGCCGCGCAGCACGCGCGCCCATTCTGCGTGGAACGCCCGGGACACCCCCGCCTTGCGGAACACCGCGTCGAAGCCGTGGAACGCCCCGGGCACGAGGGAGAGCTCGCACGGCACACCGGCCGCGACCAGGCGATTCGCGTACGCGACGTCCTCGTCGTGGAAGAGGTCGAGCGTGCCGACCCCGATCCACGCCGGAGGCAGCCCGCTCAGGTCGTCGCGCCGCGCGGGAACGACGGACGAGCGGATGCCGGCACCCGCAGCATCGTCCGCCGCACCGGCGTCCGCGCCGAGATAGGCCGACCACGCGAACCGGTTGCTCGCCGGTGACCACATGCGCAGGTGGCGCGTGTCGATGTCGTCGCGCAGCACGGTGCGGTCATCGAGCATCGGATAGGCCAGCAGCTGGAACACCGGCTGTGGGCCTCCCTCGTCATGCAGCCGCTGCGCGAGCGCCGCAGCCAGGCCGCCCCCGGCGCTCGCACCCCCGACGGCGATGCGGCTCGGGTCGATGCCGAATTCGGCGGCACGAGCGACGACCTCGCGGAACCCGGCGACGAGGTCGTCGAGCGCCGCGGGTGCCGGATGCTCGGGGGCGAGGCGGTAGGACGCCGAGAACACGGCGATCCCGAGGTCGCGCGCGAGGGCGAGGTTGGTGCCGTCGTCCTGCTGCGGCGTACCGAGGATCAGTCCGCCACCGTGGATCCAGAACAGCGCCGGCAACGGTGCTGCCGCTGCTGAGTCAGGCGCCTGCCGCGGCCGGAAGACCCGGTACGGCCGTTCGCCGGCAGGCGTGCGGAAAGGCACCGTCGAGACGTCGACGTCGGGTTCCGGCTGGATGCCGGGTGGCGTCAGCCGGAACATCCACAGAGTGCGCGGTCCGGCACTGAAGAGCGGCAGCCATCTCGCGGCGGCCAGGTCGGGGTGGAAGGGTTCGGGTGGGGTCTTCGTCGACACCGGACGATGCTATCCGGTTACGGGGCCGCCGAGAACCGCGGCTGATCCGCTGCTGCCTCGTCGCTACCGCCTCGTCGCTACTGCTTCGTCGCGCGCTCGATCGACATGACGAGGATCACGCGGTCCGCCTTGTCGCGCGGCGGCGTCTGGCTCGGGTTGCCGTAGCGGTTCTGGAGTCGCACGTAGAACGCGCCCTCCGGGTCGGGGACGACCTCTACCAGCCGGCCGGCGACCTCCAGGTAGTGGAAGGGGTGCTCGGGGTCGACCATCGACAGCGACATCGACGGGTTGTGCTGGAGGTTGCGGTACTTCTGCCGGTAGTTCGTGTGCGTGAACCTGACGTGCTCGCCGTCGAACTCGAACCACATGGGGTTCACCTGCACGGTGTCGTCGGGCCGGACGGTTCCGAGGTGCGCATACACCGGGAGATCGAGGAGACGGCGTCGGTCAGCGGGGAGGATGTCGTCGACGGAAGGCATGGGTCCAGTCTGGCGTGCCCCGGCGCCTCGAGGCCGCTCGCCGAGGTTCCGTGTCACGAACTACTCTCGGTTCATGGCGACGCAACCCGCACCCGGGTGGTACGACGACGGCTCGGGCAAGCAGCGCTGGTGGGACGGCACGCACTGGACCGAGCAGTACATCGATCTGCGCGCGCCCGACATCGAATTGCGGACGGATGCCGGGCCCGCCGCGGCCGGACCCGCGCTGCCCGGCTGGTACGACGACCAGCGCGGACGCACGCGGTGGTGGGACGGACGCCGCTGGACGGCCGATGTGCGGTACAGCGGTCAGGAGCAGGACTTCGCCGGCATCGTCATCGATGGGCGGTGGATCCACTTCGGCGACCTGAGCCAGCCGGTCGCCGAGGTCGAGGCATCCGTCGACTCCGGCGATGCGCTGCTGCGGCGTCCCGCCTTCACGCGAGCGGCCGTCGAGCGGCGGATGTTCGGCGCAGCCGGGCCCATCACGCCCCGCACCATCAACCGTGCGATCAACCGCATGGCGCCGCACGTGGTGATCGGGGGTGCGCAGGTCTGGGTCGCGCCTTATCCCACCGCGCACGAGACGGAGGCCCGGCGCTTCATCGCCTGGGTCAACACGAGCGCGCAGCACTACCGGTACCGCTGACCCGCGCCCTCATCCCGGGAGCACGAGGGGCAGCTCGCGGGTGTCGTCCCACGGCTCGCTCCACCCGAGGCGGTCGAACAGCCCGTCCAGCACCATTCCGGTGAAACCCCAGACGAGGTGCTCCCCCGTCGCATGCCGCACGAGGAATCCCGGGCCGCGCCATTCCCGCCCGTCGCGGCGGATCACCGTCACGCCGCGGTTGGCGGGGTTCAGGAGGTCGGCGACGGGTGCCCGGAACACGGCGGCAGACTCGGCTTCGTCGACGACGCGGACGGGAGACGGATGCCGCCACCAACCCAGCACCGGCGTCACGAGGTGCTGCGAGAACGCGAGAGAGATGTCGGTGAGCTCGCCGAGCACGTCGACGCCGGCAGGATCGAGGCCGGTCTCTTCGCGGGCTTCGCGGAGCGCGGCCGAGACCGGGCCGTCGTCTCCGGGGTCGACGCGCCCACCGGGAAAGGCGACCTGCCCGGGATGCGCCCGCAGCGTGGTCGCTCGCGAGAGGAGCAGCACGTCGAGATCGCGCGACACCGCCTGCGCCTCGGCGTCGTGGCCGCTCGGGAACGCGTCGAGCACACCGAAGAGCATGAGCACCGCGGCCGGCCGGGCGCGGGGCTCCGGCGGCAGGTCGATCAACGGTCGGCGGTCGCCGGCGGGATCGGCGAGAGCGGCGAGTTGTGCCCGCGCGCTCCGGGTGGTCGGTTCGGCGCGCATTGGTTCAATGTACGCCCGGTCGGCGACACCGGGATCGGGCGGGACTCAGCCGGCGGGGCCCTGGTACCCGAGGCCGGAGCTGATGCGGTCCGCGGTCTCGATGACGATCCGGCCGAGCTCCGCCTCACGGGTCTCGAGATCGATGGTGGATCGCGGCCCCGAGATCGATACCGCGGCCACGATGCGTCCGGACTGGTCGAGGATCGGCGCCGCGACCGACGCCCGGCCGAGCACGAACTCCTCGACCTCGGTGGCGTATCCCCGGCGGGCGATCAGGGCGACCTCCCGGTCGAGGGCCTCGTGAGTGGTGATGGTCGCCTCGGTGTAGCCGACGAGCTCGCGGAGCAGGGCGTGACGGGAGTCTCGCGATGTGCCGACGAGCGTCGACTTCCCGATGCTCGTGGCGTGCAGCGGCACCCGCTGCCCCATGAGGGTGTGCGACTTGGGCGAGAGCGGACCCTCGAAGTTGCAGAGGTAGATGAGTTCGGCGCCGCGCAACAGCGCGAGATTGACGCCGAGACCGAGCTTGCCGGCAAGCCCCTGGGCGATCTGACGACCGACCCGATGGACGCGATTCTGGTTGATGGCGATGCCCGCCAGCGTCAGCAGCTCTGAACCCAGGAAGTAGAGCGTCGTCTGCGCATCGCGCTCGACCAGGCCGCCCGCCTCCAGGGTGGCGAGCAGGCGGGAGGCGGTCGACTGGCCGATGCCGGCCGCGCGGGCCACATCGCCCACGCGCATCGGCTCGCCGCTGGCGAACGACTCGAGCACGGAGATCGCCTTCTCCACGCTCTGGTTCGCGCCCTTGTCAGCAGCCATGTGTCCTCCGGTTCGTCGTCGGCCCGTGCGCTCAGTAAAGCACACCCATGCACATAGTGCACAGCAGTTGCGAATAGTGCGCGGCTCGTGCACTCTGTAGGCGGCGTCGAAGGATGACGCCCCGCCGGCGGCTCAGAGATGACGCACCGGTCCGACTCTGCGAAGGACGACGATGACCACTTCCCGCGTGGCAGCTCCCGCCGCCGCTCGGCGCACGCGAGGCACCCCGCTCAGCGAGCGCACGTTCCTGGCCTTCCTGCTGCTCCCCGGCATCGTGCTGCTGTGCGCGATCGTGCTCTACCCGCTCATCCGTTCCCTGATCTCGGCGTTCTTCGACGAGAACCTGCTGTACCCCGGCATGACGTTCGTGGGAATGCAGAACATCATCGGCGTCCTCACCACCGAGTTCGGCCCGCTGCTCACGCAGACCCTCATCTTCACCGTCGGGGCCACGGTGGCGCCGTTCGTCATCGGACTCGCGCTCGCGCTCGTGCTGAACCAGACCTTCCGCGGTCAGCGGTTCCTCCGCGGAGCGTTCCTCATCCCCTGGCTGATCCCCGGCGTCGTCGTGTCCTTCCTCTGGATGTGGATCTTCGACGCGAACTACGGCGTGCTCAATGGCATCCTCCTGAGCATCGGGGCCATCGACAGCCCGATCGCCTGGCTGTTCCAGACCGATACCGCGCGCGTCGCGCTGATCGTCGCGAAGACGTGGAACACCTTCCCCTGGATCATGGTGATGCTCCTCGCCGCGCTGCAGACGGTCCCCGCCGAGCTCCACGAAGCGGCGGCGATGGACGGCGCCGGCACGGTGCGGCGCTTCTTCACGGTGACCTGGCCGCACATCCGCGGCGTCGCAGGACTGGTGGTGCTGCTCGAGTTCATCTGGAACTTCCAGCACTTCGACACGATCTTCGTCCTCACGGGCGGCGGACCGGCGGGTACGACGAACACCTTCGCGACCGAGGTGTACGACACCGCCTTCAAGGGGTACGACCTGGGTCACGCGGGCGCGCTGGGCATCCTCTGGATGGCGCTGCTGACCGTCCTCGTCGTCGTCTACGTCTGGCTCTCCGAGCGAGGCGAGAAGGGAGCCCACCGGTGACCACCATCACCGCCACACCCATCACGGTGCTCGCCGAGCAGACGCCGCCTCCCGCCGCCCGGCGTCGGCGCCGTCGCATCCGCTGGGGAACCTGGATCACTCTCGCCGTGATCTCGCTCTTCGGGTTCGCGCCGGTGTACTGGCTGCTCGCCACCTCGCTCACGCCCAGCGATCAGGTGTTCGCGTTCCCGCCGACGCTGTTCCCGAAGGAGGTGACGTTCGCCCACTACGCGACGGTGTTCGGAAACGAGGCGATCTTCGTCTACTTCCGCAACAGCGTGATCGTCTCGGTGATCACCGCCGTGCTCTCGGTGATCGTGTCGATGTACATGGGCTACGCCTTCTCGAAGTACCGCTTCGCCGGCCGCAAGTCCCTCATGTACTTCGTGCTGTCGAGCCAGATGTTCCCTCAGGCGCTGCTGCTCGTGACGCTCTATCTCGTCTTCGCACAGTTCGGCCTGCTGAACACCTACCTCGCACTCATCCTCTCGTTCACCACCTTCACGCTCCCGCTGTGCGTCTGGATGCTGAAGGGCTTCTTCGATGCGCTTCCTGACGACCTGATCGAAGCCGCCCGCATCGACGGCGCCGGCCCGTGGCGCATCTTCCACTCGATCGTCCTTCCGCTCGCCGCTCCTGGACTGGTCGCGGCAGGGCTGTTCGCCTTCGTGCGGGGATGGAATGACTTCATCTTCGCGCTCACCCTTGCGGGTCCCGACCGGCAGACCCTTCCCCCGGGCCTCGTGAACACCTTCATCTCCGAAGCGAGCACGTCGTGGCCCGCGCTCATGGCGGCCTCGCTCGTGGTCTCTGTTCCCGTCTGCATCGCCTTCATCCTGCTCCAGCGCTTCCTCGTCGGCGGGATCACCGCCGGTGCCGTCAAGGGCTGAATCTCCCTGCTGTTCCTCTCCCACCACCACCCGATCGCACTGTTTCGAAGGAGAAATCATGGCAAACGACATCTCGCGGCGGTCTCTGCTGCGCTACTCCGTGTTGGGGCTCGGCGGGGCCGCTCTGCTCGGCCTCGCGGGCTGCTCGACCGGAGGCGCCGGCGCGCCGGTCACGACTCCCGGTACAGCGGAGCCGACCGACTTCGCATTCGCGTCGTGGAGCCTGTCCGAGGAGGCGGCGAAGCCCACGATCGAGGCGGCGCTCAAGAGCTTCTCGAGCGCCGAGGGCATCTCGATCGACACCAGCGCGTACCCGTACAACGAGTATCTGAATCAGCTCACCCTGCAGGTTCGCGGCGGGCAGTTCTCCGGTGCGGCACAGCTCGACGTCGCGTGGCTGTCGGCCATCGCGGCACTCGGCAAGCTGACCGACCTGTCGGCATACACCGGCGGCCGCGGCTACACCGATGCCGCACTGGGGGCCGGCACGTCGGGCGGCAAGCAGCTCGGACTCCCCTGGACGATCGGAGCGATCGGCCTCATCGGCAACGCCGAGCTGTTCGACAAGGCGGGAGCCTCGCTCACGCCGGGCACGATCGACGAGTTCGAGGATGGCCTCCGCGCACTGAAGGGCATCGGGTTGATCCCCTACGCGGCGAGCACGAAGGCCGCGCAGCTGAAGGACATCGTCGTGTGGATGCAGACATTCGGCTCGCCGATCATCGAGGACGGCAAGTCGACGATCGGAGACGACGCGTCGGTCGAAGCCGTCGAGTGGTACAAGAAGCTGTACGACGACGGCCTGATCGCGGCCGACGTCGACCGCGCGGCAGCCCGCACCCTCTTCTCGCAGGGCGCCACCGCACTCTACGACGACGCGCCGGTCGGCAAGTCGTCGGTCGTGTCGCAGTCACCCGACGCGACGCTCGGCGACAAGATGACCCCCATCGCGCGGCCCGTCGTCAAGGCGGGGTCCACTCCTCAGCACGTGCTGTGGGGCCATCTCGTCGTCGTCGTGGACGGCGAGGGTGCCGGCACCGCCGCCGACTTCGCGCAGTGGCTCACCAGCGACCCGCAGCAGAGCGAGGACTACTTCGCGGCACTCGGGCTGCCACCGACAACCGAAGCGGCACTCGCCTCCGACACGGTCACCGCGAACGCGTTCGTCCAGGCCTTCACCGAGACCGTCACCTCCACCGCGAAGCCGAGCCCGCTATGGGAGTACCCGTCGTACGCGCAGATGGAGACCGCGATCGCCGAGCAGGTCCAAGCGGTCCTGATCGGCCAGAAGTCGGCATCCGACGCCATGAAGACCGCCGGCGACACGATCAACGGCCTCATCTGAATACCCCTCCTCCACGCCGGCCCGGGCTCGTCCCCGGGCCGGCGACCTCCCCTGCCCCGCAACCCGCCGAAGGAACCATGCGCACTCAGAACGTCGAAGCCGATATCACCGTGGTCGGAGGCGGCCTTGCCGGCGTCTGCGCCGCGATCAGCGCGGCGCGCCTCGGCAAGAGGGTGGCGCTCATCGGGAATCGACCGGTGCTCGGCGGCAACTCGTCGTCGGAGGTGCGCGTCTGGGTCGTGGGCGCAACTGGACACGGGGTGCAGCGGTTCGCCCGCGAGAGCGGAGTCATCGGCGAGCTCTACGTCGAGAACCAGTACCGCAACCCCGAGGGGAACCCGATCATCTGGGACGAGGTCGTCTTCGACGCGGTCCGAGCCGAGCCGAACATCACCGTCTTCCTCAACACCGACGTGCGCGAGGTCGATGCCGCCGACATCGACGGCGAGCGCGTCGTCACCGCGGTGCACGGATGGACGATGGGATCCGAGACTCTCACGACCTTCACGAGCCCCTACTTCCTGGACTGCACCGGCGACGGCCTCGTCGGCCACCTCTCCGGCGCCGAGTACCGGATCGGTCGCGAGGCGTCGCACGAGTTCGGCGAGTCGTGGGCACCCGAGGAAGCGGACGGTGAGCTGCTCGGCTCGACGATCCTCTTCTACACGAAGGATCTCGGCCGCCCGGTCGACTTCGTCGCCCCGGACTCCGCGAAGGACATCACGAAGACCCCGATCCCCACGTCGCGCATCCTGCGCTCGGGCGACAAGGGCGCGCATTACTGGTGGATCGAATGGGGCGGTCATCTCGACACCGTCCACGACAACGAGATCATCCGCGACGAGCTGCGCTCGGTCATCTTCGGCATCTGGGACTACATCAAGAACTCCGGGAAGTTCGATGCCGCGAACCTGGACCTCGAGTGGGTCGGCTCGCTTCCGGGCAAGAGGGAGTACCGCCGTTTCCTCGGCGACCACGTGCTGTCGCAGAACGACATCCTCGACCAGGTCGATCATCCGGACGCCGTCGCCTTCGGCGGCTGGTCGATCGACCTCCACCCGGTCGAGGGGATGTACGCCACGAAGGCCGGCGCTCATCAGCGCTACTCGAACGGCATCTACGGCATCCCGTTCCGCAGCTACTACTCGCGCAACATCGCCAATCTGCTCCTGGCCGGCCGCGACATCTCGGCGACGCACGTCGCCTTCGGCTCGACGCGCGTCATGGCGACCTGCGGCGCGGGGGGCGAGGCGGCGGGCACGGGGGCGTCGCTGGCCCTCGACCTCGGCGTGCGTCCGCGCGAGCTGGCGACGGCGCACGTCGAGACCCTCCGCCAGACGATGCTGCGGCAGGATGCCTCGGTCTTCGGCATCCGAAATTGCGATCCGTCCGATCTCTCCCGCCGTGCCGTCGTGACCGCGTCGAGCACCGCCCGCACGCTCGACCCGGCAGAGCTGGTGCCGGGCGCCGGCGAGGCGCCGTTCGCGCTCGAGCGGGATCTCGGGATCCTGCTGCCCGTCGACCCTCGACTGGACCACGTCGAGGTCCTGCTGCACGCGGAGCGCGACGTGACGCTCGGTGCGTCGCTGTGGACGACGGGGCACCCGCAGAACGCGGTGCCGATCGACGAGCGCGCGCGCGTCGAAGTCGGGGTCGCGGCTTCGCCCGAACCTCAGTGGGTACGTCTCCCGCTCAGCTGGAACCCGGATGAGCCCGAGAGCGTCGTAGTGGTGCTCGAGGCCGCCGAGGGCGTGGCGGTCGTGCTGAGCGAGGCGCAGATTCCGGGCGTGCTCGCTCTCCCCCACCGCCCGCAGGCCGACGGCGACGCGAACGTCGCCGTCGACGAGTCCGAGAGCGTCATCGCCTGGCCCGCCATCCCGCTGCGCGGCCGCACGCCCCGCGTGCGGGTGAGCCCCGCGACCGCCGCGTTCGACGAGTCCCTTGCCGTCGCCGGCTATCAGCGCTTCTACGGCGGCCCGAACCTCTGGATGTCGCTGCCGAGCGGCGCCGAGCCGGAGGCCGCGGAGTCGCTCACGCTCGAATGGTCCGAGCCGCAGCGGGTGCGCAGCATCCGTCTCGTCTTCGACGACGACACGGACGTGGAGCTCAACACCCTGCACCACCACCGCACGCCCGATCGCATCTTCCCCGAACTCGTGCGGGACTACGTGCTCGAGGCGCGTGAGCGCGGCGGCGCCTGGCGCGAGATCGTGCGTGTCGAGGCCAACCGACGCCGGCAGCGGGTGCACGAGACATCCGCCGACGACGTGCAGGCGCTCCGCCTGCGCGTGCTCGCCACGAACGGCGCCCCGCAGGCGCGGGTGGTGTCGATCCGCGTCTACTGAACCGGCGCGGACCGCCGCGTACTCGAGCTCGCAACCTCGAAAGGCCGAACAGCTCGAAAAGCCGAACAGAAGGAGGAAACCGATGATGAAGGCTCGATGGCGAGCTTCGCTCGCCGCTGTCGCCGTGCTCGCGCTGGTGGGAGCGGCGCAGCCGGCGCTCGCACAGACCGGCGAGGACAGCACGTTCCGCGACGACTTCGACACGCTCAGCAGCGCGTGGACGAGCGCCGCCGGCGACTGGCAGGCGGCCGACGGCGCCGCCCGCGTCGTGACGCCGGGCTCGACGCGCGGATCGGTGCTGGCATTGACCGAGCTCGACCTCGAGCCCGTCAGCACGGCGACCGCGACCTTCCGAACCGAAGGCGGCGGCGCGACGGCGTGGGCGGGCTTCACCGTGCACCGCGCCGGCACCACCGACGACTACACGCAGTCGGGCTACACCGTCCTGCTCCGCAACAACGGCGAGCTCGCGGTGATCAAGGCGGCCGGCAACTCGGGCGTGACGTACCTGGGCGCGACAACGACGGCTGCACGGCCTGGGACCGACTGGGTCACGGTGACGGCTCGCCTGGACGGCGCCCGGCTGGACGTCTTGCTGGGCGGGGCGGCGCAGCCGCTTCTCTCCGTGACGGACTCGTCGTTCGACGACGGCGGCTTCTCGCTCGCCGCGCACCGCGACCTTCGGATGGTCGTCGACTCCGTCGAGCTGACCGGCGTTGCGCAGCGCGACGAGCCGGCACCCGCGGACTGCGTCGCGTGGTCGGGCGAGCCCGCCGCGGCGGCCGAGCGCGGGCTCGTCCTGAACAGCCCGGAGCGCATCGCCGAGGTCGCCCGTCGCGTGGACCGCGGCGTCGAGCCTCAGGCATCCGGGTTCGATCTGCTCATGGCCGACGTCGCTGCCGGGATGGCGCGCACGCCGGCACCGCCGGAGGTCTTCTTCGTGCCGTTCTTCTACAACAACCCCACCGCCCACCGGGCGGCGCGCGACGGACTGCAGAACGACGCGAACACCGCCTACCAGCTGGCGCTGGCGTACCGGCTCACCGGCGACGAGAGCTACGGCTCACACGCCGCCCGGTTCATCGACGCGTGGATGGGCACGGTCGACTGCGTGCGCACCAGCGAGGACTCCGCGCTGGCGTTCAGCTACCACTTCCCCGCGTTCGTGTTCGCCGCCGAGCTGCTCCGCGGCACGCCGGCGTGGTCGGAGCAGGGAGAGCGTGCGTTCGCAGGCTTCCTTGCGGAGACGGCGACTCCGGTCGCAGGGTCCATCCTCCATCGCATGAACAACTGGGGCAGCTGGGCTCTCGAGCTGACCACGGCGAGCGCGGCGTACCTGGACGACTCGGCGGCGATCGAGGCGGCGTACACGCGGTCCACCGAGCTGATCGAGCACCAGATCGACGCGAACGGGCACATGCCGGAGGAGGTCACGCGCAACAACGGCGTGGGCGACTACGGGATCTGGTACACGCACTTCTCGCTGCTGCCGCTTCTGCTGACGGCTGAGACGCTCGAGGGCCACGGATTCGAGCTGCACTCGTACGTCAACGCCAACGGGGCCGGTCTCGGCGACGCGGTGGAGGCCGCCAGCTCGTGGGTCGCGGCGCCGGAGAGCTTCCCGTACTACACCGGCGACATCGCGAAGCTCGCCAATGTGCGGACGATCGACTATCTCCGAGCGGTCGGCGTCACCGCCCACAGCATGAGCTACTTCGAGCTCGCCGCGAACCACTTCCCCTCGACGATCCTCGACGCTCTGCTCGCCGAGGAAGGTGCCATGACGACGATCCACTCGGCGCCGCACCTCAGCCTCACGCACGGCGGACTCTCCGACCCGTCGCGACCGGGTGGCGGCCACGGCCACGCGCCCGACCACGCGGGGGTGCCAGGCCCGCCTGATCACGCCGGAGTTCCGGGGATGCCGGGTCATGCGAGCGGAGGCGGTCAGCTGCCGGGCTGATCCGATACTCGAGCGGCTGAGCCGTTCGCGAAGGCCTCCCGTTGCGAAGTGGACCTGGCAGGTCACCGCGTCACGCAACAGGAGGCCTTCGTTCCCCACGCGAGCGTCTGCGCGGCCTGGGGTTCGGGTTGACCGGCGCTCGACGGCCCCGGTAGCTTCGCCCCGTGGCGCATCGCGTCGCCGGGTGCGCACGCGCTCCCGCCTGGCTGCTGGGAGCCGCATGATCACCGTCGACGGTCTGCGCGCGATGCGCGTGTTCGAAGGGGTGCCCGAGGAGGGCCTGACCTACCTCGCCGGCGCCGTCGAGGACATCCGGCTCGTCCCGGGCGAGTACTTCGCGCACGAGGGCGACGAGCGGTCGCTCTTCGTCGTGGTCGAGGGTCTCGCCGAGATCACCAAGATCGTGAACGGCGACGAGCGGGTCATCGGGACGCGCAGGCCCGGCCGGTTCTTCGGCGAGGTGCCGATGACGCTGAGCACGCCGTTCCCCGCCAGCGGTCGCGCCGCGGGACCGACCCGCGTGCTGAAGCTCGAGCCCGCCGTGTACTACACGCTGGCCGCGCTCGCCCCGTCGGTGCCCGATCGGGTCGCCGCTCTCGCACGGCGCTACCTCGACTCACTCCAGACGATGGCCGCGGAGCAGCGCGAGCCCGGGGTGCGATTGATCCACCCCCGGCGCAGTGCACGGGCGCATCGTGTGAGCGGCTTCCTCACGCGCAACCAGGTCGACTTCGAGAGCGTGACGGTGGATGCCGGAGCAGACGCAGTCGGGGACGCCGTCCTCGAGCTGGCCGACGGGCGACGCCTCGAGAACCCGACGATGCGAGAGGTCGCCGAAGCCGTGGGGCTCGACGTGGCGCCGGCAGTCCGCGACTACGACGTCGTCATCCTCGGCGCCGGGCCGGCCGGTCTGACGGCCGCCGTCAACGCCGCGGCCGAGGGCCTGCGGACGCTCGTCGTCGAGACGTTCGCACCCGGCGGACAGGCCGGCACGTCGACGCGGATCGAGAACTACACCGGCTTCCCGTTCGGCATCTCGGGCGACGATCTCGCCAGCCGGGCGTTCAAGCAGGCCAAGCGCCTGGGCGCTGAGCTGGTGGTGACGCGCACCGTCGAGGCGCTCGACCCGGTCACTCACGAGCTGACGCTCGACGGTGGCGATGTCGTCGGCGCCGAGGTGGTGATCCTCGCCACCGGGGTCGTGTGGCGCACGCTCCCCCTCGACGACGTCGGAAGGTTCCTCGGCAACGGCGTCTACTACGGCGCCGCGCGCAGCGACTCCGCCGTCGCTCAGGGGGCCGACGTGAGCATCATCGGCGCCGGAAACTCGGCCGGCCAGGCGGCGCTGTTCTTCAGCCGCCACGCGCGTTCTGTCACGCTCCTGGTGAGGGGCGAGTCGCTCGAGGCGAGCATGTCGCGGTATCTCATCGACCAGCTCGCGGCCATCCCCGCCATCCGGGTGGAGACCCGCAGCGAGGTCGTGGCGCTCCACGGTGCTGACGCCCTGCGCGCCGCCGACATCGCCGACCGGCGCACCGGCGCTGTGCACCGCCGCGACGTCGACGTCCTCTTCGTCATGATCGGAGCGGATGCCGAGACGGCCTGGCTGCCGTCGCGGGTCGCGCTCGACGCGCGGGGCTTCGTGCTCACGGGGGCGGATGCCCTCGAATCGGGAAGGTGGGCCGAGACGCGGCGTCCGTTCGCCCTCGAGACGACAGCTCCGGGCGTCTTCGCCGTCGGCGACGTGCGTTCCGGCTCGGTGAAGCGCGTCGTCGCCGGCGTCGGCGAGGGCGGCATGGCCGTCGCCTTCACCCACCAGTACCTGGCACTGGAGCGGTAGTCGCGGCCGCAGACGCCGTCACCCCTGGGCGTTGCGCCGGCGGGCGGCCGGCCGCACGATCGCCCGGCCCAGCATGACGATCATCGTTCCCGCGAGCAGCCACGGCCCGAGCACCAGGAGCGGATCAAGCCACGCGTGCTTCAGGTCGGCTCGCCCGCGCCCGAAGCGCGACGCGAAGGGCCGGTGGCCGCGCTCCCCCAGGATGCCGCTCTGGGTGATCGGATCGTCGGGCCGCCGCGAGAAGAGGGATTTCAGGTGGGCCGTCGTCGAGTCGACGCGATCGCCGAGCAGGAGCAGCAGCCAGTGCGCGGTCTGCCCCTCGCTGTAGGTGTCGTACGCGTAGCGGCGCACTCTGCCGGCTACTCCATGCAAGGGCTGTGCCGTGCCGAACACGGGCGTGAGCCGCTCATGCTCGACGGACTTCTCGCGTCCGCCGCGGCCGGGCTGGTCCTCCGGCAGGTTCCAATGCGCGCCGGTCTCGATGCCGGGCTGCTCCCGCGGCACCGCGGGACGCTGCGCGGGGTCGGCGTCGGCTCCCCAGCCGGGGATGCGGGCGCGCAGTTCGTCGGGGCTGGCCGGGGAGCCAGGCTTGTTCGAGGTGTAGGGCATGTCGTCCTCCCCTTCTCAGGGCGCCGGAACGATGACCGGCTTGATGATGTCGTCGAGCTTCGTCGAGAAGAGGTGGTACCCCTCCGCGATGTGGTCGAGCGGGATGCGGTGCGTGATGAGGTCGCTGGGCCGCAGGTAGCCGGCCCGGATGTGCTCGAACAGCCGCGGCCACTGGCGCTTCACCGGCGCCTGGTTCATCCGCAGCGTGAGGCCCTTGTTCATCGCGTCGCCGAAGCGCACGGCACTGAACATCGGGCCGTACGCACCCATGACCGACACGGTTCCGCCCTTGCGAACGGAGTCGATCGCCCAGTTCAGCGCCACCGGCGAGCCGCCCTGCATCTTGAGCTTCGCCGATGTCACGTGCTGGATCACGTGACCGTCGGCTTCCGCGCCGACCGCGTCGATCGCGGCATCCGCTCCCAGCCCGTCGGTCATCCGCTTCAGCTCACGCACGATGTCGCCGACCTGCGTGAACGCCACCGTCTCGGCGTAGGCGAACTCCCGTGCCTTCTGCAGGCGGTAGTCCAGATGGTCGACCACGATCACGCGACCCGCGCCCATGAGCCAGCACGAGCGCGCCGCCGCGAGCCCTACCGGACCCGCGCCGAACACGACCACGGTGTCACCCTCGCCGATGTCGGCCAGCTGTGCGCCGAAGTAGCCGGTCGAGAACGCGTCGGTGAGGAGCAGTGCGTCCTCGTCGGCGATGTCGTCGGGGATCACAGAGGGTCCGACATCCGCGAACGGCACGCGCACCATCTCGGCCTGTCCGCCGTCGTAGCCGCCGGTGGAATGCGAGTACCCGTAGATCCCGCCGATCGCCGTGGCGTTCGGGTTCACGTTGTGGCAGTTCGAGAACAGCCCGCGCGCACAGAAGTAGCACGAGCCGCAGTAGATGTTGAACGGCACCATCACCCGGTCGCCGACGCGGAGCCTCTCGACCGACCCGCCCACCTGCGTGACCGTGCCGATGAACTCGTGGCCGAACGTGTGGCCGATCCGGGTGTCGGGCATCATGCCGTGATACAGATGCAGATCCGATCCGCAGATGGCGGCGAGCTCGACGCGCACGATCGCATCGTTGGGGTGCTCGATCTTCGGCTCGGGCTTGCTCTCGACGCGGAGCTTGTACGGTCCGCGGTAGGTCATCGCCTTCATGCGCTCCTCCTGGGTCTCTCACGACACCCTCGCGGCGCCGGGCGGATTCCGCGGAGGGGGTTGCGTTCGAGCGCCCGAAGTGTCAGAGCGGCGGCGAGCGCGCCGCGACCTCAGCCGCGGAAGTACGTCTCGGCGACGCGGGTGAGGTCCCACAGGTCGCTGACCCCGGCGAGCTCGCGCGCCGAGTGCATCGAGAGGATCGGAATGCCGACGTCCACGGTGCGGATGCCGAGGCGCGTCGCGGTGATCGGGCCGATCGTCGAGCCGCACGGCACCGCGTTGTTCGAGACGAACTCCTGGCTCGTGACACCCGCTGCCGCGCACCACCCGTTCCAGGCCGCGGCACCCGCGCCGTCGGTGGCGTAGCGCTGGTTCGCGTTGATCTTGAGGATCGGGCCCGACCCGAGCACCGGCTGGACGACGGGGTCGTGCTTCTCGGCGTAGTTCGGGTGCACCGAATGGCCCACGTCGCTCGACACGCACCACGATGCCGCGAGTGCCCGCAGCTGCTGCTCACGATCGGCGCCCAGCGACAGCCACAGTCGCTCCAGCACGTCTGCGAGGAACGGGCCGGCGGCTCCGGATCGTGTGGCCGAGCCGACCTCCTCGTGGTCGAAGACCGCGAGCATCGCGATGTGGTCGGCGTCGTGCCCTCCGGCCGCCCGCTCCAGCGCGACCACTCCCGCGTGCACCGAGGCGAGGTCGTCGAGGCGACCCGAAGCGAAGAAGACGTCATCGTGCCCGAACGTCGCGCCGCGCGCGGCGTCGGCGGTCACGATGTCGTAGCCGCGGATGCGGGCCACGTCGACACCGGCCTGAACGGCGAGCTCACCCAGGAGATCGGCCGAGTCGGCGGATCCCAGCCCCCAGACCGGCTGCGTCTGCGACTGCTTGTCGAGGGCGAGATGGTCGTTCGCCTCGCGGTCGAGGTGGATCGCGAGCTGGGGCAGGCGCAGCAGCGCACCCGTCGCGGCCAGCACGCTCGTTCCGTCGTCGAGCACGAGACGACCGGCCAGACGCAGCTCGCGGTCGAGCCATGAGTTGAGCAGCGGCCCGCCGTAGATCTCGACGCCCGCCTGCAGCCAGCCGAGCCGCCCGGTCGTCGGCTTCGGCTTGAGCTTGAACGCCGGAGAGTCGCTGTGCGCCCCGAAGACCCGCACGCCCGTGGCGGCGGTCGCCGTCGGCGGCACCACCCACGCGATCGCAGCGCCGTCGCGCACCACCACGAATCTTCCGCCCGCGGGCGCCGGCCAGCCGGCCGACTCGTCGAGACGGGTGAACCCCGCGCCCTCCAGGCGATTCGCGACCTCGGCGGCGGCGTGGAAGCTCGACGGCGACGCCGCCACGAAGGCGGCGAGATCCTCGGCGTGAGCGAGGGCGCCGGTGGCGACGGGAGCAGTGGGTGAGGGCACGGGCGAGCCTCCTCGATAGCGGTGCAGGGGTTCTCCGATCGTAGTTCGGAGCGCTCTCCCGCCCGCGCGCGGCGCAGGATGCGGCGCGTTGATCTGGCCTTTTTGAACATTCCACTCACATGTAACGTTCAGGTAACGCACCGGAACCGTCCAGAAACGCCGGGGAGACTCGGGGACTTGTGCCCGCCCGAACGGGCACGAGGCGCTGCAAGATGGCGCATTTCGCTGATACGGAACCCGGTCTTTCATGCGCAACCACATGCCCCACCTGCCCGCCCGCCGCACTCTCCGCCGCGCTGAACGCCGCCTTCGCCGCCGCCCCGCGCTGCTGGCCGCGACGCTCGCGATCGGCGTGCTGGCCACTGCCGGATTCACCACGGCAGCTCCCGCATCGCAGGCTGAGGCATCCGGTTCCCTCGCCGGCTTCACGCTGGCGTCGTACACGACGTCGCCCTCAGCGACGGTCGAAGCAGCGCCCGCCGCATCCGCCGTCGAGCAGGCCGTCGCCGAGGCGAACGCCGCTGTGACGGCGGCAAGCGCCATCGCTTCGGACATCGCCGCGTCGGGTCTCGACGTCGGGACGCCCGATACCACTGTCGACACCTCCGGGCTCGAAGCCGCCGTCGTGCAGCTCGAGCGCGCGCAGTCGCTGCCGGCGATGTACTCGACCGACTTCGCGGATGCCGTGACCACCCTCACCGCGTCGGTCGGCGAGCAGACGCAGGGCCTGCGTGGCCGCCTCGACGCCGCCGTCGCGCTCAAGGCGCAGCAGGAGGCGGAGGAGAAGGCGCGCAAGGAGGCTGAGGCCGCCGCCGCCGCAGCCGCCGCCGAAGCGGCTGCCGCCGAGGCCGCCGAGGCCGCCGCCGCTGCGAAGAAGTCGTCGTCGTCTTCGGGGTCGTCGGCGCCTCGGCCGGTGTACGCCACCGGCGGCGCCGTGGGCGGCACCAGCCCCGCCGACGCGCAGGCCACGGCCCGCGCCATGCTCGGCAACTACGGCTGGGGCGACGACCAGTTCGGCTGCCTCGTGTCGCTGTGGAACAAGGAGTCGGGCTGGAACTACCAGGCTTACAACCGCTCGAGCGGTGCCTACGGCATCCCTCAGGCGCTCCCGGGCAGCAAGATGGGCAGCGCCGGCGCCGACTGGCAGACCAACCCCGCCACGCAGATCGCGTGGGGCCTGGGCTACATCTCTGGCCGCTACGGCACCCCGTGCGGCGCCTGGGGCCACTCGCAGTCGACCGGCTGGTACTGAGTCAGCGCAGGAACGCGGCCGGGTCGAACTGCTCGATCGGGATGACGCGCACCCGCGGCAGCGGAGCGTCGAAGGCCTCGGCGTCGTACTCGATGTCGAAGAACTCGAGACCGGGGATGCCGGTGAACTCGGTGCTGCGGAACTCGTGGAACGCGACGACGCCGACGCGCCGCCCGTTCGTGGCGAGCCGCGCAAGATCTTCGGCGAAGTCGCGGTCGTGGCTGACGAGGGCGACGTCGTCGTCACGGTCGGCGAGCGCCCGCAGCGTCCGCTGGATCGCGATGTCGACGATCTTCTCGTCGGCCGGCCCTGAGAGCGGCACCGGCTGGTAGCCGAGCGCGAGGAGCGCCTGCACGAACGGCATCGGCAGGTGGGTGCTCGCGTTGAGGAAGAACAGTCCCTTCGCCGGCCGGCCCCAGCGATCCGAGATGAACGTCAGCAGGCGGTCCCACCGCGGCCGCTCCTCGGGAAGTGGACGCCTGCCCAGGATCGATCCACCGAGGGTGGCGTCGATGTTCTCGCCGTCCACCAGCACCCAGCTGCTGCGCTCCATGCTGTTCTCCTCGATCGGGGTCGCTCCGAACGTAGCAGGGCCCCCGACGCCGGAAGGGCTCACGCGGTGCGCAGGATCTTCGCCATCGCCTTTCCGCGGGCCAGCTCATCGACGAGCTTGTCCATGTAGCGGATCTTCTGCATGAGCGGGTCCTCGATCTCCTCGACCCGCATCCCGCAGATCACGCCGGTGATGAGCGGTGCGTTCGGGTTGAGGTCGGCGTCGGCGAAGAAGTCCTCGAGCGTCGTGTGCTCGGCGATGTGCTGCTGCAGCTCGGCGTCGTCGAAGCCCGTGAGCCACTCGATGACCTGGTCGAGCTCCTGGGTCGTGCGCCCCTTCTTCTCGACCTTCGTCACGTAGAGCGGATAGAGCACGGCGAAGCTCAGCGAGAAGATGCGGTGCATCTCGCCAGGATAATCGCGATGGATGCCGCGGCAGACGCCGCGAGCCGCGCGGATGCAGCGACGGTCCCGGTGGGTAGCCCTCCCACCGGGACCGTCAGCACGCTCGCGGGAGTCTTGAACGGCGACCCGAACGCCGATCCTCGACCGCTTCGTACGGCACTGCATTTTGTTACCCCTTCAGCGTAGGCAGAGCATCCCCCGGCATCTGCCCGTTGACACGAAGCCGTCGGCCTGTTAACGGCGCGGGACGAGGAATCGATGCTGGATCGGACGACTCCCCGCGTGCTCCACGAACGCTGCGGCAGTCAAGGGTCTTCTCGGCGACGGGTCACGTCGGGTGGACTTGCGGCATGCCGAACGCCGCGCGGATATCGGTCGTCATCCCGGTGAAGGACGACGACACCGAGCTCGCACGATGCCTGCGTGCACTGGCGCGCCAGACCGTTCCGGCGGACGAGGTGATCGTCGTCGACAACGGATCGACGGATGCCTCCGCCGACGTCGCCCGCGCCTTCGGCGCCCGCCTGGTCCGTTGCGAGGCCCCTGGCATCCCCGCGGCGAGCGCCGCCGGATACGACGCCGCAGAGGGCGACCTCATCCTGCGGCTGGACGCGGACTGCGTGCCCGATGAGTCATGGACGGCGGCGATGGCGGTCGCGTTCGCCGCCCGTCGCGGCGTGGCCGCGTTCACCGGGGCCGCCCGCTTCATCGACGGTCCGGCGCTCCTGCGCACACCGCTGGCGACGCTCTACCTCGGCACCTACGCCGCCGTGATGATCCCCACTCTCGGGCATCTCCCGCTGTTCGGCTCGAACATGGGCCTGCGTCGCGCGGCGTGGCTCGGCATCCGTTCGTCCGTGCATCTCGATGCCGAGCTGCACGACGACATGGACCTCGCCTTCCACCTGGGTGAGCGGGGCCGTATCCGGCACCTGTCGGGCGCGCGGATGGGCATCTCCATGCGGCCGTTCGCCCCCGGGCAGGCGTTCGGCCGTCGCGCGGCCCGCGGACTGCGCACGGTACTGGTGCACTTCCCGCACGACTTCCCGCCGGTGCGCTGGACGCGGCGGCTGCTGCGCGGGGTGCGACGCCGGGTGGCCGGCCGCCGCTACGACACCCGGCCGTCCCCCGGCCTCGACACGCGCAGCCACCGATAGCCGTACGCCGGCACTTCCAGCTGCACGCCTCCGCGCTCATCGAGCGGGATGCGGTCCGAGCCCAGCAGATCGACGAGCCGCGTGCCCTCAGGCTCGTCCTGCAAGGCGAAGCTCGTCGCCGCGGGCACGTCGGTGAAGTTGTGGATGGCGATCATCCGCCCGACGTCCGCGCGGAGCGAGTGCACCAGCAGCGAATCGACAGGCTGCTCCAGCACCTCGAACGCCCCCCACCCGAGCTCGGGTGAGATCCGGTATCGCGAGATCAGATCGCGGAAGAAGTGCAGCAGCGACTCGCGGTCCTCGATCTGATCCGCGGCGTTGACGTGCTGCGGTGCATAGCCGTCGCCCGGCGGTCGGGCGATCAGCCGCGACGGTGCGGCCTGCGAGAAGCCGCCGTTCTTCTCCGCGGTCCACTGCATCGGCGTGCGCACCGCGCTGCGCCCGGGGATGTCGATGTTCTCCCCCATGCCGAGTTCCTCGCCGTAGAACATCACCGGTGTGCCAGGCAGCGTGAACATGAGGCTGTAGGCCATGCGGATGCGTCGCGGGTCACCCAGCATCGGGGGCAGCCTGCGGGTGATGCCGCGGCCGAACACGCGCTGCCGCTCGTCCGGCGCGAAGGCGTCGAACACCTCTTCCCGCTCGGCGTCGGTCAGCTTGTCGAGCGTCAGCTCATCGTGGTTGCGCAGGAAGTTCGCCCACTGCACCTCGTCGGGAAGCTGCGGCCGCGAGGTCAGCGCCTTGATGAGCGGAGCCGGATCCTGCCGCGCGAGCGAGAGGTAGAACGCCTGCATGCCGACGAAGTCGAACTGCATCGACAGCTCGCTCGCGTCGCCCCCGCCGAAGTAGGCGACCTGCTGGTCGTACGGCAGGTTCACCTCCCCCAGCAGGATCGCCTCGCTCGAGCGGCGCTGCAGGAAGCGCCGGAAGTCGCGCAGCAGCTCGTGCGGGTCGGGGATCTGCGCCCCGGGCGGCATCTCGAGGAAGAACGGCACGGCGTCGACGCGGAAGCCCGACACCCCCAGCTGCAGCCAGAAGCCGATCACCCGGGCGAGCTCATCGCGCACCACGGGGTTCGCGATGTTGAGGTCGGGCTGGTGCTCGTAGAAGCTGTGCTGGTACCACTGCCCGGAGGCATCGTCCTTCGTCCAGATGCCGTCGGCCTCGCCGGGGAACACCGTGTTCTTCTGGCCCTTGGGCGGCGGATCGTCGCGCCAGATGTAGAAGTCGCGGTACGGCGAGTTCACGCTGCGCTTCGCCTTCTGGAACCACGGATGCCGGTCGGAGGTGTGGTTGACGACCAGATCCACGATCACCCGCATGCCGCGGTCGTGGGCGGTGCGGATGACCTCCACGAAGTCGCCGTGACTGCCCAGCCGCGGATCCACGCCATAGAAGTCGGTGATGTCGTACCCGTCGTCGCGATCGGGCGTCGGATAGAACGGCATCAGCCACAGGCACGTCACCCCCAGCTGCGCGAGGTAGTCGATCCGCTGCGCCAGACCCTGCAGGTCGCCCGTGCCGTCGCCGTCGGAGTCGAGGTAGGTCTCGACGTCGAGGCAGTAGACGATGGCGCTCTTCCACCAGAGGTCGCTCGTGTCGGTGATCTTCATCGCTTCCCCCTCGGGTGGGGCAGGATGCCGTATCCCGCGGCATCCGGGATCGCATGAGAGTCCGTGGAATCCATGCCGCGAGTCTGCCGGTCCGCTCGCGTCCCGGGCAGGCCCTTGAGATCCGCTGCGGTGTTGGATACAGGCGCGGGCGGATCCCGCACGGCTAGAGTCGTCCCCCGTGTCCACCGTCGCTGAATCCGCCGATCGCTACCGCATCGAGCCCACCGTGCTGCAGGCGCTGCGCCGCCCCCGGCTGCTCACGCGGGAGGTGCTCGCCGGACTCGTGGTGGCACTCGCCCTCATCCCCGAGGCGATCGCGTTCTCGGTGGTCGCCGGCGTCGATCCGCGGGTCGGGCTGTTCTCGTCGTTCGTGCTCTCGGCCGTCATCGCGTTCACCGGCGGGCGCCCCGCGATGATCACCGCCGCCGCGGGAGCGGTCGCGCTCGTCATCGCCCCGGTCGCGCGCGAGCACGGCTCCGACTACCTCATCGTGACGATCGTGCTCGCAGGGGTGATCCAGGTGCTGTTCGCCGTGCTCGGCGTCGCGCGGCTCATGCGCTTCATCCCGCGCAGCGTGATGGTCGGGTTCGTGAACGCCCTGGCGATCCTGATCTTCCTGTCGCAAATGCCGCAGCTGATCGACGTGCCGTGGGCGGTGTACGTGCTGGTGGCCGTGGGGCTCGGCATCCTGTTCGTCTGGCCGCGGATCACGCGCGCCGTCCCTGCACCGCTCATCGCGATCGTGCTGCTGACCGCCGCCGTCGTCGTGTTCGGACTCTCGGCCGTTCCGAACGTCGCCGACCAGGGCGAGCTGCCGCGCAGCCTTCCCGAACTGCTCATCCCCGAGGTGCCCCTGACGTGGGAGACCCTTCAGATCGTCGCGCCGTACGCCTTCGCCGCAGCGCTCGTCGGCCTCCTCGAATCGCTGATGACCGCGAAGCTCGTGGACGACATCACCGACACCCGTTCCCGCAAGACGCGCGAGGCGTGGGGGCTCGGCGTCGCCAACATCGCGTCGGCCTTCTTCGGCGGCACCGGCGGCTGCGCGATGATCGGCCAGACGATGATCAACGTGAAGACCTCGGGCGGCCGCACCCGCATCTCGACGTTCCTGGCGGGCGTGTGGGTGCTGATCCTCGTGGTCGCTCTCGGCGACATCGTCGGCCTCATCCCGATGGCGGCGCTCGTCGCCGTGATGATCCTGGTGTCGGTCTCGACGTTCGACTGGCACAGCATCCGGCCGGCGACGCTGAGACGGATGCCGCTGAGCGAGACCTTCGTGATGCTCGTGACTGTCGTCGCCACCGTCTGGACACACAACCTCGCCATCGGCGTGGTGCTGGGGGTGCTCGCCGCGATGGTGCTGTTCGCCCGCAGGGTCGCACACTTCACCACCGTGAGCCGGACGGTCGACGGCGACACCGCGCGGTACCGGGTCGACGGCGAGCTCTTCTTCGCCTCGAGCAACGACCTCACGACGCAGTTCGAGTACGCCGCCGATCCCGCTCATGTCGTCATCGACCTGTCGCACACGCACGTCTGGGATGCCTCGACCGTCGCCGCGCTCGACGCCATCGTCACGAAGTACGAGCAGCGCGGCACCACCGTCGTGCTCGAGGGCATGAGCGACGCCGCGGCGTCGTTCCACGGGCGGCTGAGCGGTGGCCTCGGGTCGGCCTGAGCGCTGGGTGCCCACAGACCCGCCGCGACGCAAGCCCCTCCCGCCTCGCTCCGCGATCTGCCTACGGTGAGGGATGCACCGACGAGACAGGACGGTCGACCCGGGGCCTGCCATGCCGCTCGTCGGCCCCGTCGAGCCGCCCTTCCTGCACGTCATGACGTTCAACATCCGGCGCCGGATGACGGGCCACGGGTGGCGCCGGGCGGATCGCTGGCGGCATCGCGCGCCGGCGGTTCGGGCACTGCTCGAGTCGGAGCAGCCGGCGATCCTCGGCGTGCAGGAGGCGATGCCGGACCAGGCCGCAGCCGTGCTGGCCGCGCTGGGCACGCGCTACCGGTTCGTCGGCCGGGGTCACGGCCCGCGCGGGGCCGGCGAGGGCTGCCCGGTGTTCTTCGACACCCACCGGCTCGAGCTCCTGGACTGGGAGCAGAGCGCGCTCTCGGATCACCCGCACGCCGCCGGCTCCCGCTCGTGGGGCAACCTCATCCCCCGCGTCGTGGTGACGGCGCGCTTCCGCGACCGTCGCACGGGAGCCGCGCTCACTGCGCTCAATACGCACCTGGACCCCTTCTCCCCTCGCTCGCGCATGCGCTCGGTCGACGTGCTCCGGGCGCTGGTGGGCCGGGGCCCCAGCATCCTGACCGGCGATCTGAACGCGGGTGAGACGTCGCGCACCCTGCGAGCGCTGCTCGACGACGGCGGACTCAAGGATGCGTGGACCGCCGCGGCGCGCCGGGTGACGGCATCCGTCGGCACTTTCGCCAGCTACCGTCCGCCGCGCCCGACGCGCCCTCGCATCGACTGGATCGTCGTCACGCCGGACGTGCAGGTGGAGCGCGCCGGCATCAACACCTTCCGGCATCGCGGCGTATGGCCCTCGGACCATCTTCCGGTCCAGGCCGTCGTGAGCGTCCCGGTGCGGCGGGACACCGCGTGAAGGCGCGCTTCCTCAGGCCGCCGCAGGGCGCCGCCGAGTGGGTGGCCGACGCGGTGCGGCTACTCGGGCCGCTGAGCGTCGTCGCGGCCCTCGTCTGGTGGAGCCCGGCCGACGCCGGCATCCTGGCTCTGACGCTGCTGGCGCTGGTCGTTCCCCGGTTCGTCGGGGTGCGCCCGGCGTTCGACGTCGTCTTCTGCCTCACCGTGCTCGTCGCGGCCTGGAGCAACGTGCTCGGCCTCTACGAGACAGTGCCGGGATGGGACCTGGTCGTGCACTTCGTCTGCACCGGCGTACTGGCCGCCATGGCCTACATCCTGCTGGCGAGGCTGGCGATCGTGCCGACGCCCCTCGCACCGACCACCCGCCCCGTTACGCCGATCGTGCTGGTCACCAGCATCGGCCTGGCGCTGAGCGCCGTCTGGGAGATGGCGGAGTGGGTCGGCAAGACGTTCGTCGACCCCGGCATCTTCGTGACCTACCGGGACTCGATCGGCGACATGGCCGCGGGCGGGCTCGGCGGCCTCGTCGCCGGTCTCGTCGTCGCGCGGGTCAGGCTGGTGGAGCAGGAGTGAGCTCCATGAGCCCGACGAACTCGAAGCTGGCTCACAGGTTCGCGGGACCAAAAGCGGTGCGGCATCCGTTCTTCCTCTATGACGCCGCAGCCAGCGACGTCATCCGAGGAGGAATCGTGAGCAACGACTACCGCAAGACTTCCGAGGCGCTCAGCCGCCTCACCGCCACCCAGTACCACGTCACGCAGGAGGACGGCACCGAGCCTCCCTTCCGCAACGAGTACTGGAACAACCACGAGCCCGGCATCTACGTCGACGTCGTCTCGGGCCAGCCGCTCTTCTCGTCGACCGACAAGTACGACAGCGGAACCGGATGGCCGAGCTTCACCAAGCCGATCGAGCCGGATGCCGTCGCGACCAAGAAGGACTGGAAGCTGCTCCTGCCTCGCACCGAGGTGCGCTCGTCGGGCGCCGGCAGCCATCTCGGTCACGTCTTCCCCGACGGCCCACGGCAGGCCGGCGGCCTGAGATACTGCATGAACTCGGCCGCACTGCGCTTCGTGCCCGCCTCGTCGCTCGACGACGAGGGCTACGGCGCCTACCGACACTTCTTCACCACCCAGAACCAGGAGCACGCATCATGACCAGCGGTCCCTTCGACACCGGCGAGATCACCCGCACCCCCGGCACCGAGACGGCAGTCCTCGCCGGCGGCTGTTTCTGGGGCGTGGAAGACCTCATCCGCCGCCAGCCCGGCGTTCTCGACACCCGCGTCGGCTACACCGGCGGCGAGAACGCGCACGCGACGTACCGCAAGCACCCCGGGCACGCCGAGGCGGTGGAGATCGTCTTCGACCCCACCAAGACGACGTACCGCGACATCCTCGCGTTCTTCTTCCAGATCCACGACCCGTCGACGCTGAACCGCCAGGGCAACGACATCGGCTCGAGCTACCGCTCGGCGATCTTCCCGCTCTCCCCCGAGCAGGACCAGGTCGCCCGCGAGACCATCGCCGACGTCGACGCGTCGGGGCTGTGGCCGGGCAATGCCGTCACCACGATCGAGTCCGCGGGCCCGTTCTGGGAGGCCGAGCCCGAGCACCAGGACTACCTGCTGCGCATCCCCAACGGCTACACGTGCCACTTCCCGCGTGCCGGCTGGGTGCTGCCCAAGCGCGCTGACGCCACCGCGTGACGACAGGCCCGGTCGGTGACCGGGCACCGCAGGCACGAGACGACGGATGCCGCGACCCGACGGGTCGCGGCATCCGTGTATCTGCGCCTTGCGCCGCCTCCTCATCTCAGCATCGCCACGTGTGCGCGGCGCAAGGAGAGGAGCGATCGTGGCCGAAGCAGCGCAAGCCCCACTGCGGACAGGGTGGATCGGCGACACATCCTGGTCGACGTGGTCGGCGATCCAGCTGGCCCGCATTCCGAACCGCGCCAGATCCCGAGCGGCCGAGCGTGAACGCCGGGCGCTCCAGAAACCCCCGATCGGCCTGCTGCGCAGCGACGACGCCGAATTCCGGGCCGCGGCTCGCAAGGTCGCCGCCTATGCGCCTCGACAGTTCGGTCGTCTGAACGAGGTGCTCCTGCGCGGGCAGTTCGTGCTGCGCGGCGACGACATCGCGACGCTGGACGAGCTCGTCCGCGAAGCGGTCCGGATCGCGGCACAGGGCTTCGCACGCCCGGGATCGCCGACGGCCGACATCGCGGCGCTCGAGGCCCGACTCGATTACGCGGAGGACTTCCTGAAACGCCGCGAGGGCGAGCTCGCGCGGCGGAGGTACGCGCGGGGCCTGCTCGGCGGCGTGATCCTGACCTTCCTCGTTCTGGGGCTGATCGGCGGCGGCGGTGCGGCCGTCATCACGCTCTGGCGAGGGGGCCCGATTCCCACGGAACAGGCCGACGCGCTGCGCGACGTGCTGGTCGCAGTGGGGGCGGGCGCCGCCGGAGCCTGCGTGAGCGTGCTGCTGCGCATGCACAAGCTCGGCGATCTCCCGATCGAGGTCGCCGCCGGCGGGGCCGCGCGATACCGCATCTTCCTCGGGTGGTTCTTCGCCGCGGCGGTCGTGTTCCTGCTCAAGAGCGGGATCCTGGCCGCAACGGTGTTCACCATTCCCGAGGGTCGGGTGGAGAGCTGGTTCTTCTGGGGTTCGGTCGGATTCCTCGCGGGCTTCAACGAACGCTGGGCGACCAACCTCATCTCCCGCAGTCCCCGCGACGGTTCGGAGACGGCACCGCGCGCCGCAACGACCCCTGGAGCAGGCACGGCCCCGGCCGCCGGCGCCGCCGATGGGCGTGCGAAGTAGGCCGTGGCGGAGCGCGTCTCGTCCGGCCCGCCGGTTCCGGTACCGACAGGTGCGCACTGCACAGACAGCCGTGCTAACCTGGAACGCCCGATCGGGCTGTTTTGTCGACATCCTCTGCCATCAACGAGGAATGCAGAGCTTCCGACGCCCACCGCCGCGTGCGGTTTCACTCCCATCGATTTCCGTGCCCCTCTCCTCCTCGCGAAGGCGCACCTTCTGAAAGTTCCCTTGACTTCCGTCACTTCCACCGCAGCACCAGCACATCCCGTGCTCGCCTGGCACCAGGCCGACCCGGACGTCTTCGTCGCGACGGCCGCCGGCGAGTATGCAGGATTCGTCGCTGTCGGCTCCCACGGCTTCGAGGCGCAGAGCGCCCTCGGGTCGCCGCTCGGCGTGCACTCCACGCACCCGCAGGCGTCCGCGGCGGTCGCCGCGTCGTTCGCCTCGCACACCGTCGCACCCGCGCATCACGCGCGCCTCACACGTCCACTGCGCGCTCGCGCGAGTGGCACCCGCGGCCGTTCACACGGCCCACGAAAAAGAAGGAAAGACACGATGGCCACTGGCACCGTGAAATGGTTCAACTCGGAGAAGGGCTACGGCTTCATCGCTCCCGACGACGGTTCGGCCGACCTGTTCGCGCACTTCAGCGCGATCACCGGCGAGGGCTTCAAGGAGCTCCGCGAGGACCAGAAGGTCGAATTCGACGCCGAGCGTGGCCCCAAGGGCATGCAGGCAGCGAACATCCGGCCGCTTTGATCTGTCGTCAGCCGGGGCCGATCTCTTCGGCCCCGGCTGACTGCCGACAGTCATCCGGCCGCGTCGACCGGCTACGCCGGTTCGACCGGCTGGCGCAGAATCGTCCGCAGTCGCTCCGGTGAGGTGCGCCGCGGATCCGCCAGGTAGATCTCGTGGTGGAGCCCCCGCATGCGCAGGCCCGCTTCGGGGATGAATCGGCGGTGCATCTCGTCGAGCACGGGCGCCTCGTCGTCGTACGAGCCGACGTGAAGCGTCTGGACGCACGTCCCCTCGGTCAGCTCCGCCATGCGCAGCTGTTCCAGAGCCGGTGACGCAGCCTTCGCCGCCGCCGCCTGCCGTGCCCGCTCGAAGTGCGACATGTCGATCCACCCCGGCACCAGGCTCATCATGGTCCAGCTCCAGCGCGACTTGTCGCGCTCCGTCGTGAACGTCGCCAAGTCGTCCGACCACCAGAGCCCCTCGAGCGGCATCACGACGTAGTCCTGGCTGAGCTCGGCCTTGCTCAGGAACTTCAGCTTGTACGCGACGGTGAACACGGCTCCGACCGCATCGCCGTACTCGTCCGAGGTGTTCGGGTCGCCGTGGCCGTCGATCATGAGGTAGCGCATCGGCGGCACGTCGAGAATCTCGAACGACCCTCGCGGTGCCGTGTACGCGTCGATCGATTTCTTCAGGTCGACCTTCGTCACGCCGGTCCGATCTGCGCTGACCCGCCGCTCGAGGACTCGGACTTACGCCCGCCGGCCTCGAGCACGTCGCCCGCCGGCAGCTCCTGGTGGCCGCCGAACTGCAGTCGCATCGCCGAGAGCACCTGATTGGCGAACTGGTCCTCGTCCCTCGACGCGAACCGTTCGAACAGCGATGCGGCGAGCACCGGAGCCGGCACCCCGGTGTCGACCGCGGCCTTGACCGTCCAGCGACCCTCGCCCGAGTCCGACACGCGCCCCGCGAGGCCCTCGAGGGTCGGATTTCCCTGGAGCGCCGCCGCGGTCAGGTCGAGCAGCCACGACGAGATCACGGATCCTCGCCGCCACAGCTCGGCGACCTTCGGCGTGTCGATCGTGAACTGATAGAACTCCGGTTCCTCCAGCGGCGCCACCTCGGCCGAATGCTCGGCCTCCTGCACTCCGGCATCCGCGTGCTCGAGGATGTTCAGTCCTTCCGCGAGCGCCGCCATCACGCCGTACTCGATGCCGTTGTGGACCATCTTGACGAAGTGGCCGGCGCCGGATGGCCCGCAGTGGAGGTAGCCGAGCTCTTCGGGAGCGAAGTCTCCCGCGCGGCCGGGTGTGCGCCCCGCCTCGCCGCTGCCGGGCGCGATGGTCCGGAGGATCGGCTCGATGCGCTGGAACGCCTCGTCGGGGCCGCCCACCATCAGGCAGTACCCCCGCTCCAGCCCGAAGACGCCCCCGCTCGTGCCGACGTCGACGTAGTGGACGCCGCTGCCCTTCAGAGCCGCCGCGCGCCGCACATCGTCGCGGTAGTTCGAGTTGCCGCCGTCGATGATGATGTCGCCGGGCTCGAGCAGTGCCGCGACCTCGTCGACGACCTTCCCGGTCAGTCCCGCCGGGATCATCAGCCAGATCGCACGCGGTGCCTCGAGCTGCGCCACCAGTTCGGCCAGACTGCCCGATCCCACGGCGCCCTCCGCCGCCAGGCGGCTGACGACGTCCGCGCTCACGTCGTACACGACGCACTCGTGGCCGTCCCGCATCAGACGCCGGACGATGTTGCCGCCCATCCGGCCCAGGCCCACCATTCCCAGCTGCATCGCCGCTCCTCCACTCGTCCGTCCAGCCCAGAGGCTCGATCATCCGTTCTCGCAGTCTAGAGAGCAGCGGCGCGGACCGGCCGATGCCCACGACCGCCCCCTCTCCGGGACGGATGCCGCCACCGCGGTCCCGGCCATCCCCGGATCCGCACAGGCGCCCGCCGCTCGCCCGGGATGCGGTCAGGGGGTCGGCGAACCGCCGGTCACCGCGAGCGTCTCACCGGCGACATAGCTGGATTCCGCGGACGCGAGGAACACATATGCCGGGGCGAGCTCGGCGGGCTGGCCCGCGCGACCCAGCGGCGTCTGCTCTCCGAAGCTCTCGATCTTCTCCTGCGGCTGTCCGTCAGTCACCTGCAGCGGGGTCCAGATCGGTCCGGGTGCGACCGCGTTCACGCGGATCCCCTTCGGCGCGAGCTGCTGCGCGAGTGCCTTGGTGAACGCGTTGATCGTCGCCTTCGTCGACGCGTAGTCGACGAGGATCTCGGACGGCTTGTAGGCCTGAATTGATGTCGTGTTGATGATGGTCGAGCCGGGCTTCAGGTGCGGAAGGGCCGCCTTGGTGATCCAGAACATCGCGTAGACGTTCGTCTTGAAGGTGTCGTCGAACTGCTGATCGTCGAGCGTCGCCAGATCCTCGTTGAAGACCTGCTTGCCGCCGTTGTTCACCAGGATGTCGAGCCCGCCGAGCCCATCGACGGCGCGCGCGACGAGGTCGCGGCAATAGCCGGGGTCGCGCAGGTCGCCCGGCAGCGTGAGCGCTGTGACGCCGGCGTCCTGGATGAGCCCGGCGATGCGCTGGGCGTCCTTCTCCTCCTTCGGCAGGTACGACATCGCCACGTCGGCCCCCTCGCGGGCGAAGGCGATCGCCGTCGCGGCGCCGATGCCCGAGTCGGCGCCGGTGATGAGCGCCTTGCGGCCGGCGAGTCGTCCGGAGCCGCGATAGGTGTCCTCGCCGAGATCGGCCTTCGGCTCCAGCTCGGCGTCGAGTCCCGGCTCCGGCTGATGCTGCTTCTTCGGATCGAAGGCGGCGTACATCTCAGCGGGGTTGGTGAACGTGTACTGGTCGCGTCTGTCGGTAGCCATGCCGTCACGGTAGGCGGAAGGCGCGGTGCGCGCTTCGGGGTTGCGCGCACGGGACGGACCGGTTACGACCAGCTGTCACCCCCGACCGGCGTCGTCACCGTGCGGTTCCTCCCCGCGGAGGACGAGGCTGTGGCGTGTCCTCCGCGCCGATCATGAGGGCAATGGTCAGCCGTACGGTCCCTGGCGGCCGGAGAAGCCCGCGAACAGGGCGTGCAGCAGCGGCAGCAGTGACGCGACCATCAGCACGGTGCCGATCGTGAGGTCCTCCGCACGCAGCACCGAACCGCTGATCAGCAGACCGGCGAACAGCACGGCCGAGACGACGCGGCGGACCATGCGCTCGAGGCGCTTCAGCCACCGGTCGAGCTTCGGCACGTCGGCGACGAGCCGTCCGTCCTCGATGCGCGTCACCATGTCGTCGAGCCGCCGCGGCAGGCGAGCCACGACGCCCGCCATCGACGCCGCCTCCTCTACGACTGCTCGGCCCACGTTGCCCCGCTCGTCCCGGAGCAGGCGATCGGCATACGGCTCCACGGCATCCCAGACGTTGAATGCCGGGTCGAGCGAGCTGCACATCCCGCTCGTGAGGGAGACCGCCCGGATGATCAGCAGGAAGTTCTCGGGCAGCTGGAACGGCAGCGACCGCACGACGTCGCCGAACTCCTTCGCGAAATCGCGGAACTCTCGCGGATCGACCTTCTGCAGCTCGGCGAAGCCCATGCCGCCGAACCGGGCGAACAGCGTGGTCATGGCCCGCTCGAGCTCGATGGTGTCGGCAGACGGGAGCAGCACACCGACCGCTCGGATGCTGTCGATCATCTGCCGGCTGTTGCGCGAGGCCACCGCGATCATGAGCCGCTGCAGGCTGTGCCGCAGCGTGTCGGGCACCTCGCCCATCATGCCGAAGTCGATGAACGTGAGGGTCCAGGGATGCCGGGTGTCGCCGGCCGCGCGCGTCACCGGGGTCACGAAGATGTTGCCCGGATGCGGGTCGGCGTGGAAGAAGCCCCGGAGGAAGAGCTGATCGAACATCACGTTGGCGAACTCGACCGCGACGGCGGCCGGGTCGATTCCGGCCGCCCGCAGCCCCTCGACGTCGTTGATCTTGATCGCGGTGACGTCCTGGAGCGTCAGCACGCGACGGGTGGTGCGCTCCCAGGCGATCTCGGGGGCTGCGACGCGCGGGTCACCGGCGACGTCGGCGGCGAACCGCTCCGCGTTCTGGGCTTCGTGGAGGTAGTCGATCTCCTCGCGGCTGGTGTGCGCGAACTCCTCGACGAGCTGCGGCAGGTCGACGTGGTCGCGCACGACCTTGACCCGGCTGAGCCAGCCGGCCACGCGCCGGAGGGCGGCGAGGTCGACGTCGACGATCGCCTCGATCCCCGGCCGCTGCACCTTGACGACCACGTCCGCGAACCCGGTCTCCGCGGCGTCTGCCGATGTCAACCGGGCACGGTGCGCTTGGCCGAGGGATGCCGCGGCCACCGGTGTCTCATCGACCCACTCGAACGCGCGGCTCAGTGGCACACCCAGCTCCGCCTCCGCGAGCTCGCGGATCGCGGGGAAGGCGACCGGCGGCACCTCGTCCTGCAGGCCCTCGAGCTCCTTCGTGATCTCGGGCGGCAGGACGTCGAGGCGCGATGACAGGAACTGGCCCACCTTGATCATGAGCCCGCCGTACTGGACCGCCAGCGCGTGGAAGCGGCGCGCGATGGTGCGCAGCCGCCGGGTGCGTCCGCGGGCGGCGAGCGCGCCGAGCCCGAACCGCGGCAGGAACAGTTCGTACCACCACGCCTGGACCATATAGCGCCCGGCGAACCGCAGGATCCGGCGATAGCGGGCGCGCGGGTTCCCGACGTCGGCCATCGAAGCTCCTAGGCGGTGCGGATCAGGTCATCAGCCGTGCCCGCGATCCCGGTCGCCCGGAATACCGTGCGCCAATAGGCGCGCGGGTCGTGGTGCCGTGCCGGCACCCGGCCTGCCCCTCAGTCCTGAGCGAGGATCGAGTAGAGCTTACGCCGCGCCTCGTCCAGCACCTCGACCGCCTGCGCCACCTGTTCGGGCGTACCCCCGCGTCCGACCTGAGCGGCCGCCTGCGCGAGCTTCGCGCCCGCCTTGGGGAGGGCGCTGGTGCGCCCCGTGTCGCGGGAGCCGAAGGACTCCCAGGGCGCGGACTGTCCGTCGGCGGCCGCCGCCTCGGCGCGGCCGGCCTCCGTGAGCGAGTACGTCTTCTTGCCGTTCGCCTCCTCCGCCGCCACGAGGCCCTCGTCGGCGAGGAGCTGCAGGGTCGGATAAACCGATCCCGGGCTGGGCTTCCACGCGCCGTCGCTGCGCGCCTCGATCTCCTGGATGATCTGGTAGCCGTGCATGGGCTTCTCGGCGAGGATCGCGAGCACCGCGGCCCGCACATCGCCGCGCCCGACGCGCGGCGAGAACCCGCGCTCGAAGGCATCCTTCAACTGGTCCATGGCATCCCACAGACTGCCGGGCAGACCGGAGCCCTGACCACTTGGACGGGAACCGAATCCGGGGAACGAACCGCTCATGACGACCTCCTGAACGAGTGTGTGCCGATATGCCGACGATACCTAGCGATATATCGCTCGACAAGGGAGCCGGCTGGGTGTTCGCTGTGCAGATCGCGGTGACGGATGCCCCGCACCGACGGGGACGGGAGCGTCACCACCCCATGGAGCCGTGTTCCCCCTTGAACGGCCCGACGATCTCTGGGGTGATCCACCCGCCGTAGAACCGCCCAGGTTGCGGCCGGACCTCGATGCCGTCGATCGTGCAGAGGTCCATCTCACGGGGGTACACCGCGACCCGGCCTTCGAGGGACTCGAAACCCTCGGCGGGATGCGGATACGCCCACGCCGCGCGCGGTCGCAGCCGATCCCCGCCGCGCACGTCGAAGTACCGGGCGCTGCCCTTGAACTCGCAGTACGACGACCCCTCGCCCGGCGTCAGCGCCTCCGGGGCGAACGCGGAGATCGGCAGGTAGTAGACCGGCGGATGACTCGTCTCCAGCACGCGGACGACGTCGTCGGTGTCGACGATCACCTCACCGCCCAGGCGGATCACGGCACGTCGAGCCACGTGTTCGACGCGCGGCGGACGCGGGTAGTCCCAGACGGACTCCTGACCGGGGCCGACCGGCGATGGCTCAGGCCTCATATGCCACCTCCTTGAGGAGCAGCGGTTGGGAGGGCAAGGCTACCCCGCGCGACCACCACCCACCTGCGGGAGACCCTGTCAAGGCCCCGCCGGGAACGCCGCGGGTTCCGTAGCGTGCCCACCGACGCGAAAGGAATCGACATGCTCCGCGCACTCGCACTGAACTGCACCCTGAAGCCCTCGCCGGATGCCTCGAGCGGCGAACTGCTCGCCCAGGAGGTACTCGACGCGCTCGCCGAGCACGACGTCGCCGGCGAACAGGTCCGGGTGGTCGACTTCGACATCCGGCCGGGAGTGGAAGCCGACATGGGCGACGGAGATCAGTGGCCGCAGATCCGCGAGAAGGTGCTGGCCAGCGACATCCTGGTCTTCGCCACGCCGACGTGGATGGGACACCTCTCGAGCGTCGCGCAGCGCGTGCTCGAGCGCCTCGACGCCGAGCTGTCGGAGACGGACGACGAGGGGCGCGCGATCCTCGCCGGCAAGGTCGCGGTGACGGTGGTCGTCGGCAATGAGGACGGCGCTCACGCCATCACGGCCGATCTCTACCAGGCGCTCGGCGACGTCGGCTTCACCATCCCCTCGCAGGGCGGGGTCTACTGGAACGGCGAGGCGATGCAGACCACCGACTACAAGGACCTGCCCGAGACGCCTGAGAAGGTCGCGTCGACCACGGCGACCCTCGCCCGCAACGCCGCTCATCTCGCGAAGCTCCTCCAGGAGCGCCCGTACCCCGCGCCGCCGCAGGGATGAGACCGGAACGACGGATGCCGCGACCCGGGCGGAGAACCCGGGCCGCGGCATCCGTCGCCTCACTTGGCCGCGGATCTGATCAGCGACAGCACCTTCAGAGGCTGACTGATCATCGGCACGTGGGAGCTCTTGACCTCGACGACCTTCGCACCGGCGCGCTCCGCCATCGCCCGCTCCGCCTCCGGCGGGATGATGCGGTCCTGCGTGGCGACCATGTACCAGCTCGGGATCGTCTTCCACGCGGGTTCGCCGGACGGCGTGACCAGCGAGGCGAACGCACCCGGACGCTGGGTGGCCGCCATGTTCTGCGCGACGACGAGCGGCAGATCCTGTGCGAACAGCTCGGGGAAGGCGGCCGGGTCGATGTAGGCGTCGGCATCGCCCTCGGACGCTCCCGGGAAGGGCCGCACCACCAGATGATCGGTGACATCGGTGTGACCACCGCCGAGCCCGTTCGCCTGGGCGACCGACTCGCCGGCGTCGAGGGCGTAGGCGGCGATGTACACGAGGGACTTCACGTTCGGGTTGCCGGTGGCGGCGTTCGTGATCAGCGCACCGCCGTAGGAATGGCCGACGAGGACGATCGGTCCCTCGATCGTGCTCAGGAACTGCCGCAGGTACTCGCTGTCGTAGGTCAATCCTCGCAGCGGGTTCGAGAAGGCGATCACGGGATAGCCCTCCGCCTGCAGGGCGGTGCCGACGATCGACCATCCGCTCGAGTCGGCGAACGCGCCGTGGACCAGCACGATCGTCGGCTTGGGAGTGGAGGGCCGTGCGGTGTCGGCCGGCTCGGCGGTGGCCGGCAGCGCCGCCCCGCCGATCAGGAGGGCGAGCGTGGTCGCTGCCGCGGCGGCGAGCGCCACGCGACGCGTGTGTCGGAACATGGATTCTTCCTTCCGGATTCGTGTAGCAATGCCGTGGTGCCGATCACCACAGGTCGAGGAGGGCGACGGCTCACTCGCCGATGAAGGCGAGCAGATCCGCGTGGAGGCGCTCTCGCGCCGTATCGGGCAGGCCGTGTGCGCCGCCGGCGTACACCACGAGCCGCGCATCCGGGATCAACTGGGCCGACAGCCGGCCGCTGATCTCGAACGGCACGATCTGGTCGTCGTCGCCATGGATCACGAGGACGGGCACGTCGATCGCTGCAAGATCTTTCCGGAAGTCCGTCGCGGAGAACGCCGCGATGCATTCGTGGGCGTTGTGGGTGCCCGAGGCGAGCCCCTGGGACCAGAACGCGTCGCGGGTGCCCTGCGCGATGGCGCCGGAACGGTTGTGACCGAAGAACGGGCCATCGGCCAGGTCGCGGTAGAGCTGGGATCGATTCGCCACCTCACCGGCTCGGATCCCGTCGAAGACATCGAGGGGAAGCCCGCCGGGATTGTCATCGGCGTGCACCATGAGCGGCGGCACGGCAGAGACGAGCACCATCCTCGCCACCCGTGCGGATCCGTGCCGAGCGACGTACCGCACGACCTCGCCCCCACCCGTCGAGTGTCCGACCAGAGTCAGCCCTGAGAGATCGAGCCGATCGACGAGACAGGCGAGGTCGTCGGCGTAGGTGTCCATGTCGTTGCCGTTCCAGCTGCGGGTCGACCGGCCGTGGCCGCGGCGATCGTGCGCCACGACGCGGTGACCGCGCTCGGCGAGGAACCGCGCCGAGGCCTCCCACGCGTCCGAGTTGAGCGGCCAGCCGTGGCTCAGCAGCACGGGCGCCCCGTCGCCCCAGTCGATGTAGAAGATCTGCGTGCCGTCTTCCGTGGTGAGGTAAGGCATGGCCGGCTCCCTTCGGTGCTGCCATGGTCCGGCGCGGGAGCGCTCCCGCGCATCACGTGCGCACGTAGTCGCCACCGCCGTCGAGAGCTCTGGCACCACGCGCCAGGGACATCCGTCCCGGCGATGCTCAGCGGGGTGGGAAGTGGTCGGTGAGCTGACGTCGCGACGAGACGCCGAGCTTCCGGAAGACCTTGCGCAGGTGATAGTCCACGGTGTTGGAGCTGATGAACAGCGCAGAGCCGATGTCGGCGTTGGTAGCTCCGCGCGCGGCGAGCCGCGCCACCTCGGCCTCCTGCGGCGTGAGCTGCCCCATGGGTAGCGCGGGCTCGCTGATCTGCTCGCCGGCGGCGGTCAGCTCGCGACGCGCACGCTCGGCGAAGCCTGTCGCGCCGACGTCCAGGAACGCTTCGCGGGCGGCATGCAGCGGGACCCGCGCGTCGCTGCGCCGTCGCATGCGGCGCAGCCATTCGCCGTAGACGAGGCGGCTGCGGGCGGCGTCGCCTCGATGGCTCGGAGTGTCGAGCAGCCCGATGGACGCGAGGTAGAGGGCCTCGGCGTCGCCGTCGCCGGCGAGAAGGGCATCGCATCGTGCGGCGAGGCCGCGTGCCCACGGCGACCCAGACGCGGCGGCGTACCTCCGCATGCTGGCCGCCGCCGTATGCGCCGCGGCAACGTTGCCGCTGCGCACGGCGGCCTCGACGAGTTCGGGAATGTGATGGAAGCTCGCCTGCAGAAAGGGATGCTCCACCAGGTGCGACAGGCGCTCGAACGCCGAGGCATAGTCCCCTTCAGCGATCTCGACGATGCCGAGTGCGCCGACAGCCATCCGCGCGACACCGCCGTAGCCGAGCGCGCCCATGCCGTCGATGATCTGCTCCACGGTGGCCCGCGGCGCGCCCTGCCATGCCAGCTGCGCAGCGTTGACGGTCTGCTCGTCGACATAGCCGAGGGCGCGCCGAAGCTCCTCCGCCTGCGCGAGATACTCACTCGCCCGAGCCGGATTCATGCGCGACAGCTCCACCGCGCTCAGCACCCACAGCGCACCGTCCACCTCTCGCAACGCCCCGCGCTCACGCCCCAGGCGCACGGTGCGTGAGAGCAGACGGGATGCCGCGTCGCAGTCCCACGTCGCGATGCAGGGAGCGACGGTGTAGAAGCTGAAGTCCAACAGCACATCGTCGTCGAGGCCCTCGAGCATCGCCACCGCCTCGCGCAGCGACGGCAGCGCCTCGACGTAGTCGTCGAGCGCGAACGAGGCGATGGCCCGCAGCGCGATCGCGTACACGCTGCCGTCGCCCTCCGCAGCAGAACGCATGCGCACCGCGAGCTCTTCGACGCGGGCGCCGACAGCACGGTCCTCGACGGACATCGCCGAATTCAAGGCGAGAAGGAGCGTCTTCTGCTCGAGGGCGCTGGCCCGGCCGCGGAACTCGTCGGCGGCCGCCATCAGCACCGCCGGTGTGTCTCGCATCGAGGTCGGGTCGGCCAGATAGATGGTGCAGATCGCCTCGACCACCAGCATCCGACCGCGTCCGATGGGGTCCAGAAAGGCCGGTTCGACGCGTTCCAGCAGCTGGCGCGAGAGCACGCCGGCGCCCGCCGCGATCGCGGCCTCGGCAGCGCCGACGAGCCACTCGCTCTGCAGCCGCGGCGAAGGGGCCAGCTCTGCAGCCCGCGCGAGCAGCAGTGCGCGGGATTTCGTACCCCCTCGCGCGCCGGCGAGGTCGGCGACCACGGCGAGCTCCTCGGCGACGGCGGCATCAGTGCCGGCGCAGGCCGCCGCGGCATGCCACGCCGCGAGCTCGCGGTGGCCGCGCCCGGCCGTCTGGTCGCGCAGCGCGGCGTGCGCCCTTCGCCGGTCGGCGTCGGGCATGCCGCCGTACACCGCGGATCGCACGAGCGGATGCCGGAACCTGACCCGCTCACGCACCTCGACCAGCCGCAGCCTCTCGGCCTCGGTCGCCGCATCGTCGGCGAGCCCCAGTGCGCTCGCTGCCCCCCGCACGACGCCCGCATCGCCGGTCGACTCGGCCGCAGCCAGCAGCAGCCACATCCGCGTCGCCGGTGAGAGCGTCGCGACCTGCGCCGAATAGTGATCCTCAAGGCGTGGACCGAGCGGAGCCGGTGCGCGGCCGATCGCGATCGACGTGAGCTCATGCGCCGAGAGCTGCTCGCCGAGGTCCCGCAGTGCCAGTGGATTGCCCGCCGTGTAGCTCACGATCTCGGCGACGACCGCAGGATCGATCTTGGCGCGCACTGATGCCCGGAGCACCGTCGCCGCTGTGTCGGCGTCCAGTCCTGACAACCGCAGGCGCGGCACCCCGGCGAGTGCGCGGTCGACGCCGTCGTCCTCCCGCGAGACGAATACGAGCGCCACCGCCTCTGCGGAGAGGCGCCGGGCGACGACCCCCAGCACCTCGAGCGATTCCGCGTCCAGATGGTGCGCGTCGTCGACGACGCAGATGGTGGTGGTGTCGTCCCCCGCCCGCGCGAGCACCGACAGCACGGCGAGGCCCACCAGCGCACGTTCCGGCGGGGGGCCCTCGGCCAGGCCGGCGGCCACGCGCAGTGCGCTCTGCTGCGTCGGCGGGATGTCATCGACGTAACCGGCGAGCGGTCGCCCCAGGCGCTGCATCGCGCCGTATGCGAGGGTCGACTCGACCTCGTAGCCGGTGATGCGGAGCACCCGCACATCGGCGAGGTCGCGGATCACCTCCTCGATCAGTGTCGTCTTGCCCACACCCGGGTCGCCCTGCACGAGCACCGCGCTGCTCACCCCGTTGCGCGCGTGCGTGATGAGCGCGCGGAGGGTGTGCAACTCCTCGGCCCGCCCCAGCACCCGATCGGAAGTCGTGATGTCCCTCACCGTAGCGGTCGAGGATCGAGTGACGAAGCACTTTCCGGCGCCGCAGCATCCATCTCTCCGCCGGTACCGACTGCTCGAATGGGACCTCGATCAGCGGCCGAACTCCTCGAGCCAGCGGAGCCACACTTCATTGATCGTCGGATACGACGGCACCGCGTGCCACAGGCGCTCGATCGACACCTCGCCGACGATCGCGATCGTCGCCGCGTGCAGCATCTCGCCGACGTCCTGGCCGACGAAGGTGGCACCGACGAGGACGCGCCGCTTCTCGTCGACGATCGCCCGCGCCCGCCCCTGGTAGTCGTCGGCCAGTTCGCTCGAGCCCGCGAGCCACGACAGGTCGTAGTCGATGACCCGGACGTCGAGCCCCGCCGCGCGCGCGGACTTCTCGGTGTGACCGACCGACGCCACTTCGGGATCGGTGAAGATCACCTGCGGGACCGCGGAGTGATCCGCCGTCGCGACGTGGGCGCCCCAGGGGGCGTCGTCGATCTCCGCCGCCTGCGCACGCGCGGCGATGACATCGCCTGCGGCGCGCGCCTGGTACTTGCCCTGGTGCGTGAGCAGCGCGCGGTGGTTGACGTCGCCCACCGCGTAGAGCCAGTCGACGCCGCGGACGCGCAGCGTGTCGTCGACATCGAGCCACGAACCGGGCTCGAGCCCGACGCTCTCGAGACCGATGTCGGCCGTGCGGGGCACGCGTCCCGTCGCGACCAGCACCTCGGCCGCGCGCACCTCAGAGCCGTCCGACAGCGACAGCACGACATCGCCGTCGCCGTCGCGCGCCGCGCGCTCGACCTCGACGCCGGTGCGCACGGCGGCTCCGGCATCCGTCAGCGCCCTCGCGACCGCCTCGCCCGCGAAAGGCTCGACGCCCCCCAGCAGGCCGGACCGCGCGATGACCGTGACGGTCGCGCCGAACGAGGTGAAGAGCGTCGCCATCTCACTGCCGACGACACCGCCGCCCAGCACCACAAGGGATGCCGGCACGTCTTGCACGCCGGTGGCTTCGCGGCTCGTCCACGGCTGGACCTCGCGGAGGCCGGGGATGTCGGGGAGCAGCGCCGCCGAACCGGTGGAGACGGTGACCGCGTGGCGGGCGACCAGTGCCGTCTCGACGCCGTCCGCGTCGGTGACGGTGACTTCGCGCTCACCGGTGAGCCGCCCGTGCCCGCGGACGAGATCGATGCCGGCGCCGTGCAGCCAGTCGACCTGCGAGGTGTCGTCCCAGTGATGCACGAGCTCATCGCGGCGGTGCAGGCTCGCCGCCACATCGATCTCGCCGGTCACTGCCTGTGCCGCCCCGCCGACCGCCCGCGCGGCCCGCAGCGCTGCACCCGGACGCAGCAGCGCCTTCGACGGGATGCACGCCCAGTACGAGCATTCGCCGCCGACGAGCTCGCTCTCGACGACGACGACCGACAAGCCGCCCTGCGTTGCCCGGTCTGCCACGTTCTCGCCGACGGGGCCGGCTCCGATCACGATGAGGTCGTACTCGCGAGAAGTCATGCGCCCCAACGTAGCCGCGTCGCGCGACACAGGCGAGACGGATGCCGCCGCATCGCGGGGGGCGAGGATACCGGAGATCAGGGCGCCTGTCGGCCTCCGTCATTATGTCGTCGGCCTGTGGTTATGTGGGAACCCCGGCCGAAAGGGCAGCATGGCGATCGAATTCCGCGGGGTCTCGAAGCGGTACCCGGATGGCACCGTCGCCGTCGACGACTTCAGCGTGCTCATCCCCGCGCACAAGACCACGGTGCTCGTCGGCTCCTCGGGCAGTGGCAAGACCACGCTGCTGCGTATGATCAACCGGCTCGTCGAGCCCAGTGCGGGTGTCATCGCCATCGATGACGAGCCCATCTCGGGTCGGGACCCGGTGGCCCTGCGCCGCGGCATCGGCTACGTTCTGCAGAACGCGGGCCTCCTCCCCCACTTCTCGGTCGTCGACAACATCGCGACGGTTCCCGTGCTCAGCGGCGTCCCCCGCGCGAAGGCCCGCGAGCGCGCCCTCGAGCTGATGGATGTCGTCGGCCTCGAGCGCGGACTGGCCAAGCGGTATCCGAGCCAGCTGTCGGGTGGCCAGCAGCAGCGCGTGGGTGTCGCGCGAGCCCTCGCCGTCGACCCCAACATCCTCCTGATGGACGAGCCGTTCGGCGCCGTGGACCCGATCGTCCGCAGAGAGCTGCAGACCGAGACCCTGCGCCTGCAGGGTGAGCTCGACAAGACGATCGTGTTCGTGACCCACGACATCGACGAGGCGTTCCTGCTCGGCGACCAGGTCGTGATCCTCGAGAAGGGCGCGCGCGTCGCCCAGATCGGCAGCCCGAGCGAGATCATCGAGAACCCGGCGAGCGACTTCGTCGCCGACTTCATCGGGGTCGAGCGCGGCGCGCGGGCCCTGCGGGCCAAGCAGACGCCACGCGGCACGGTGCTCGTCGACCCGGCGGGGCGCACGCAGGGCGTGCTCGTGGAGGACGAGCCGTGAACTGGGTGCTCGACAACCTCGACCTGATCGGGGCGCTGACCCTCGACCACCTGCGTCAGAGCGCGGTCGCGATCCTTGCCGGGTTCCTGCTGTCCATTCCCCTGGGCTGGCTGGCGTTCCGGTACACGAAGCTGCGAGGCACCGTGCTGACGGTGATCGGTCTCCTCTATACGATCCCGTCGTTCGCCCTGTTCGCTCTGCTGACGCTGTTCGGCGTGCCGTACCTGTCCGAGCTGAACCTCGTCATCGCTCTCACGATCTACGCCGTCGCGATCATGACCCGCTCGGTGACCGAGGGGCTCGGCTCGGTCGACCCGGTGACGCGCTCCGCCGCGGTGGCGGTCGGCTTCGGCGCGTGGCGACGGTTCTGGACGGTGGACTTTCCGCTCTCTGGCCCGGTCGTGCTCGCCGGCCTGCGGGTGACCGCGATGTCGACGATCTCCCTCGCGACCGTCGGCGCCCTGATCGGCGTCGAGAATCTGGGCTACCTCTTCACGAACGGGTCGCAGCGTCGCATCATCGCCGAAGTCTTCGCCGGCGTCGTCGCGGTCGTGGTCATCGCCGTCGTCATCGACGGGCTGCTCCTCCTGGCCGGGCGCGCGCTCATGCCCTGGACCCGGCGCATCTCGCCGCCCAAGCAGGCCCGCCTCCGGGCGGTGACGGCATGAACCTGCTCGCCGAGGCGCTCGCCTGGATCTTCGCGCCCGCGCGGCTGACCGGCTCGCTGCCGCTGCCCACGGCCATCGCCCAGCACCTCGCGTTCACCTTCGGCTCCGTTGCGATCGCGGCGGTGATCGCCATCCCGATCGGGTGGCTCATCGGACACACCGGCCGAGGGCGCGAGCTCGCAGTCTTCCTCTCGGGTGCCGCCCGGGCTCTCCCGGCCCTCGGACTCGTCGTCCTGCTGAGCCTGCTGCTGGGTGTGGCGTTCAAGACCGAGGCTGCCGTGGCCACATTCGTGGTGCTCGCGATCCCCTCGATCCTCGCCGGCGCGTACGCAGGAATCGAGGCGATCGACAGGACCGTGATCGACGCCGGTCGCGCAATGGGAATGACCCAGTGGCAGATCCTGTTCCGGATCGAGATGCCACTCGGACTCTCGCTCCTCATCGGCGGGCTGCGCTCCGCGACGCTGCAGGTGGTCGCCACCGTCACCATCGGCGCGTACATCGGCGTGGGCGGACTCGGCTACTACATCCTGCAGGGCATCGCGCTGCGCGACTTCGCCGAGATCCTCGGCGCGTCGATCGTGGTCGTCGCGCTCGCCCTGGTCCTCGACGGGCTCTTCGCCCTGCTCGCCCGCGTCGCCGTGCCTCGCACGGACGGCGCCCGTAAACGCTCCCAGGGCGGCGTCCCCGCGCTCGCCCGCGCTCCGCAGTTCTCCCGCTGATCCCACCACACCGGAGGTAACGAAAATGTCCACAGCACGCACGCGCCTGACCGCGGCGCTCGCCGGGACCGCCATCGCCGCGCTCGCGCTCGCCGGCTGCGCCTCGAGCGACCCACTGAGCGGCGACAGCACCGACACGGGCGACACCGGCGACTCCTCGGCCATCGTCATCGGCTCGCAGGCCTACTACTCGAACGAGATCATCGCCGAGATCTACGCGCAGGCCCTCGAAGCCGGCGGCTTCACGGTCGAGCGCAACTTCAACATCGGCCAGCGGGATGCCTACATGCCGGCGCTCGAGGACGGCGAGATCGACCTGTTCCCCGAGTACACCGGCAACCTGCTGCAGTACTTCGAGCCCGACACCACGGCGACGACCTCCGAGGACGTCTACGCCGCGCTGCAGGAGGCACTGCCCGAGGGCCTGACCGTGCTCGACCAGTCGTCGGCGACCGACCAGGACTCGTACAACGTCACGGCCGCCTTCGCCGACGAGAACGGACTGGCTACGATCGCCGACCTCGCGGGGATCGACGGGTTGGTGCTCGGCGGCGCGCCCGAACTGGAGGAGCGCCCGTATGGGCCGACCGGACTCCAGGAGCTCTACGGCGTCACGGTGTCGTTCCAGGCCACCGCCGACACCACCGTCGACGAACTGGTCGCGGGCAACATCCAGATCGCCAACGTGTACAGCGCCGACCCGCGGATCGAGACGGAAGACCTCGTGACGCTGGAAGACCCGGATGGCCTCTTCCTCGCGTCGAACGTCGTCCCGGTCGTGAACGCCGAGATCGCCGATGACATCGCTGACGTCATCAACGCCGTGAGCGCAGCGCTGACCCCCGAGGGTCTCGTCGCGCTCAACGTCGAGTCCACAGAGGAGCAGCGCTCGCCCGAGGACATCGCGGCGGACTGGCTCGCCGACAACGGCCTCAGCTGAACCAACGTCTGCCGGCGCGGCGCCTCCCCCGGATCCCTGCGGATTCCACGGGAGGCGCCGTTCTGTTCGCCCGACGCGCGTCGGCGCGGCCGATCCGCGCGCCGTCGGCGGCGTAGGGCAGACTCGGAGGACCGAGAAGAGGAGCCGCATGTCCGATCCCCGCCCCCCGCAGCCATCGGGCGAGCAGCCATCGGGCCAGCAGCCGTCCAGCGCACAGCCATCGGGCCAGCAACCATCGGCCGAGCAGCCATCCGGCGAGCAGCCGTCGAGTGACGGGGCACCCACGGGTCCCGTCGCGGACGGTGCGTCGCCGCGCCCGTACACGGCACCCTCGCCGGATGCCCCGCAGTATGCGATGCCCGCGTACGCCATCCCCTCACAGGTGACCCCGGCACCCGGTGAAGCCCCGTCCGCCGCCTCGCCTGGTACGCCGCCCCTCGCCCATGCGTACGCCACGCCGTCGTATGCCGATCCCGGCACCGCTCCTCGACCCGGTACGTACGCGTACCCCACCGCCTACGCTGCGCCTTCCGCCGCTTACGCGGCCCCCGTCGCGGCACCGGCCACCGGTCTGCCCCCCTACGCACGCGCTGCCGCCGCCCCACCCCCGTCCTACCCGGGCGCGCCTGCCTTCGGCACGGGCGGGTCGTTCCCACCGGGAGGCATCGACACCCGGCCGAAGGCGCTCGCCGTCGTCGCGCTGTCCATGGCGGGTGCCGGGGTCCTCCTGCTGCTCGTCGCAGCGGTCATCGGCTCGGCGGGAGTCGGCTGGCTGTCACCGCTGCTGCTGTGCGTCTCCTTCGTGCTCTCGCTGATCGCGCTGATCAGCCGCAAACAGGGCGGCAAGGGCTTCGGAGTCGGCGCGCTGCTGCTCTCCATCGTCGGCGGCATCCTCACCGTCGTGATCGCGGTCGCCTGGGTCTTCGGTGCGTTCACCAGCTCCTCCGGCGGCGACGTCGACGAGTACGACGGGTACAACGGGGAGGACTACTCCGTCCCCGGCATCGCTGCACCGGGAACGGATGGGCAGCCCGACCCGGGGGCACAGTTCGCCCCACCGGTGCAGCCGACGGCGACCGAGACGGCGTTCGGACGCGAGTACGACGACGTCTGGTGGTACGCGGTGGTGGTCGACAACCCGAACGCGGACTACGTGTTCGACGCGTACGCCGAGGTCCATGCCTACGCGGAGGACGGGTCCATGATCGGATCGGCTCCGGCGTACACGATGCTGCTCTCCGGCAAGACGGCCTTGGTGGGCTACTTCTTCGATCTGGGCGATGCCGAGATCGCGCGCATCGACGCCGACCTGCCGGAAGCCTCGCAAGCGACACTGTCGCCCGGCACGGAGACCGGGTTCTTCACCGTGGAGGTCGACGCGACCCCGGCCGGCACGGACGGTACCGTCGCCGTGACAGGAACGACGAGCGCGCACTTCGCCGACGATCAGGAATTCGTCGCCGTCACGGTGCTCGCCCGAGCCGCCGACGGCACGATCGCCGCTGCAACCAGCACCTACCTCGATGCGGTCCCCGGCGACGGCACCCCGGTGGCCTTCGAAGCCTGGTTCGAGGACCTTCCCGCTGATGCGACCGTGGAGGCCTTCGCCCACCGATGACCGCCCGCCGGTGACGACGACGTAGCCTGTCGTCATGCACATGGGCGAGATCATGCTGTGGGGCTTCGGCACGTTGGCCGCCCTGCTGCCCGTGTACTTCCTCTGGTTCGCGTTCGACACCCATCGGCGGCGGAAGCAGGGCGAGGCGCCCGCGCATTCGTCCGGCGGACTGCTCGGCATCGACGAGTTCTTCCATCCGAGCGCCGAGAACGCCCGGGCCGTGTGGGAGGCCGAGCAGATCACCCCGGCCCCCGCTCCGACCCCCGGGGACGGCCCGGGCGTGATCGACGGCAACCGGATCGTGATCGAGACCGGGCTGCGCAAGACCGGGTGAGAGCCGGTGCCGGGCACCTGCGACGGAGCAGGGGCGCCGGCATCCGGCATCCGTCGTCAGCCGGTCTCGGCGACCATGCCGCGCCAGGCGATGTCGAACGCGTCCTGACAGCGCTTCCAGACCACGGGATCGCTCAGCGTGTCGCCGCGCACCACCAGCTGGTAGTAGACGACCCCCGCAAGGAGGTCGAAACACGTCGCGGGATCGAGTCCCTTCCGCAGGATGCCGCGCTCGACGCCCGCCTGCAGCGCTCGCTCCAAGGACGCCCGGCGCCGCGACACGTGCGAGTCCCAGTACGCCTGCTGCAGGTCGCGGTCGGCCATCGCCAGCCGGATGCGCTGCCGGAACCGCTCCTCGGAGTAGCCGACGACGCTGACGCGCTGTCCGCCGAACAGCGAACCGCTCACCGCATCGCGCAGGTCGCCGGTGAGGGGGATGTCGGGCGGCACAGTGCGCCCGACATCCAGCGCCGCCGCCACCAGCGCCGTCAGCGACGGCCATCGCCGGTAGATCGCGGCCCGGCTCACCCCGCTCTGCGCCACCAGGAGGCTGACCGTGACCGTCGCGCCCTCGTCGATCAGGGCGAGTGCGCCCGCCAGGATCTGCGCGTCCAGGTCGGCGTCCCGGGGACGGCCGGGACCGCGGCGAACCGCGGTCCCGGACGATGCCTCGACGACCGTCATGCCGCGACAGCCCGCTCCCGCAGGCGCGCGACCGTGGCCTCACTGAGGCCGGCGGCGCGCAGCGGAGCGAGGGCGTCGCCGTGGCGCTCCCGCAGCGTGGCGAGCAGGAGGCTCATCGACACGGCCATCGACCCCTCCAACAGCGACGACGTCGCGTCGTCCGCCTCCGGGTCGAAGCCGAACGCCTTCCACATCGCCGCCATCACCGGGCGGGTGCGCCGCATGATCGCCGCCATGTTGTCGCCGGTGAGGGCGTAGTCGGCGACGATATCGTCGTCGGCGGCGCCGAGCACCAGCAGGAGCATCGCGGCGAGGACCCCGGTGCGGTCGCGCCCGGCGGCGCAGTGGAAAGCGGTCGTTCCCGGGGTGTACGCGATGATGTTCAACGCCGTGACCAGCTGCGGTGCCGCGCTTTCGACCATGTTCACGTACATCTGGCCCATCGCCTCATGACTGAAGCTCGGACGCTCCGCCGCCATCGACTCGCCCACGTTGGCGATGAGCGGCAGGTGGTGGTAGGACACGGCGTGCGCGGCGAACGGGCCGCGACCGGTGACGCCGACCTCGAGGGGCGAGCGCAGGTCGATGATCGCGGTGAGGCCGTCGCCGACCAGCTGCTCGGCGACCTCGTCGGTCACGTAGGCGAGATCGTCGGTGCGGATCGCGAAGCCTTCACGCAGCGCACCACCTGCGACCGGGATGCCGCCCAGGTCGCGCAGGTTCACGGGGGCGCTCAGCTCGATGTCGATGGCTGCGATGGTCATGTGATTCTCCTTCTGATGAATGCGCTGCCCTGGTCGATCGCTGTGACCAGGACGATGATGCAGATGACGATCGCGCAGAGGTGTCCGTAGTCGTACATGCGCATCGCGGTGGTGAGCTCGAGGCCGATGCCGCCGGCGCCGACGAGCCCGAGGATGGTCGCGCCGCGCACGTTGCCCTCGAACAGCAACAGCGTGTACGACACCAGCAGCGGCGCGGACTGCGGCAGGATGCCGTACTGGATGATCTGCCGTTTCGAGGCGCCGACGGCCTCCATCGCCACCATCGGCCCGCGATCGACCGATTCCATCGCCTCGGCGAAGATCTTGCCGATGGAGCCGAGCGATCCGAGGGTCATCGCGAGGATGCCCGCGAACGGACCGAGGCCCACCGCCGACACGAACATGAGCGCGAAGACGAGGTCGGGTACCGACCGGATGATGTTCATCAGCCACCGCGCCGGGTAGTACACCCATTTCGGCGCGATGTTCGAAGCGGCCGCGAAAGCGACGAAGAGCGACAGCACCGCGCCCAGCACCGTTCCGACGATCGCCATCTGCAGCGTCTCGATCAGGAGCGCCACGATCGTGCCGAAGTCCGAGAAGTCGGGGGGAAACAGGCGTCCCAGGAACTCGGTCATGTTGACCGCGCCTTCGGCGAGCTTGGCGAAGTTGAACTCCGCTCCCTGGAACGACCAGATGAGCACCGCGACGGCGACGACGACACCCAGCAGGAAGCGGGCTCGCGGCACGCGGAACGCGTGCTCGAGGCGTTCGCGCTCGTGGGGATCCAACTGAGGCGCCTGCGTGTCGCGCACGGGCCGCTGCCGGCTCGCGGTCCTCTCATCCGGGCCGGTCGTACCCGCGGCCGGGCGGTCAGTGGTCGTCGTCATCGTTCGCCTCCTCGTCGTCGTAGACCACCGACAGTGCGGCGGCGTCGAGCCGCGACGTCGGCGCCGAGACGACGACTTCGCCGTGCTTCAGGCCGATCACCCGGTCGCTGTGCGCGAGCGCCAGCGGTAGCACGTGCAGACTCACGAGCACCGGGATGCCGTCCTCCCGCGCGATGCCGCGGAGCAGGGTGAGCACCGAGTCGGCGAGCTTCGGGTCGAGCGAGGCGACCGGCTCGTCGGCGAGGATCACCCGAGGCCGCTGCATGAGCGCCCGCGCGATCGCGACGCGCTGCTGCTGCCCGCCGCTGAGAGAACGCGCAGGCTCGGTCGCCTTGTGGGCGATGCCGACCCGGTCGAGCAGTTCGAGGGCGCGGGTGCGCTGCTCACGCGTGAACCCGCCGACGAGGTTGAGCGGCCCCGCGTGGTGGAGTCCCCCGGTCAGCACGTTCGTGAGCACGCTGAGACGCGGGATCAGGTTGAACTGCTGGAAGACCTGGCCCATCTGCGCACGCAGGGCGCGCAGATCGCCGGCGCGCATCGACGCGACCTCGTGCCCCGCGACGTGGACGCTGCCGGCGGTGATCGGCGCGAACCCGGTGAGGCTGCGCATCAGCGTGGACTTGCCTGATCCCGAAGCGCCGAGCAGTGCCACGGTCTCGCCCGGGTGCAGGTCGAGATCGACGTCGCTGAGCACAGGGGTGCGGTCGTACGTGACCGCGAGGCCGCGGACGGCGACCACCGGGGCGGTGGTCGGCGCGTCCTGCGGAGCCTCAGGCCGCACCGGCGCAGTGGCGGGCTCCCCGTTCGACCTGCCGGGCGCGGCGGGCGCGGCATCCGTCTTCGCGGTCGGCACCGTCCTCGCCGTCAGCACCGTCACCGCAGGTCCTCGAGCTTGACGCCCGCGACGGCGGCGATGTCGACGAAGCCCTCGAAGAGCCCGGGCTCCGGCGCGATGATCGTCTCGCGGCCGATGAAGCCCTCTCCGAGCGCGCCGAGCGCCTCGGCGTTCGGTTCCGAGAAGACCTTCGGCAGCGCCTCCTCCAGTAGGGTCCGGGTGTCGTCGTCGATCGACTGCCGCACGAGCACCGTGCCGGCGACCGGCATCGACGGGCTCTCACCCACGCCCCGCCACTCGCCGTCGGCGAACGGGAAGTACGGAGCACCCATCTGCGTCAGCATGATCGCGGTGCAGGCGGCATCCACCTGGCCCTGCTCGAGTGCGGCGAAGCTGCCCTCGTGCCCGCCGGCGAAGATCGCCTCGTAGTCCTCGCCCTGCTCGAGTCCGGCCTCGTGGAGCATGTAGACCGGCATGAAGTAGCCGGAGCTCGACGCCTGGTCGGCGAACGCGATGGTCTTGCCCGCGAGGTCGTCGACCTCCTGGATCGGCGAGCCGTCGAGAACGACGCACGTCGACACCGGGGTGTCGTCGCCCTTCCACGCCAGCAGCGCGTCGACCTCGCCGGTGTTGACGGCGAGGGCCGAGGGGAAGCCGCTCATGATGCCGATGTCGACGTGGTCGGCGCGGATCGCCTCGACGACGCTCAGGTAGTCCGGGACGTCGGTGACCTCGACCGTACGGCCGGTCTCCTCCTCGATCAGGGCGGCGAACGCCTCGATCGGGTTCTCAGCGGTGGGGTCGTCGCCGAGCGGGAGCGTGGCGACGGTGATGGGGGCGTCCGCGGTGGCGTCGGAGCCCGAGGCCGAGGCCGTGGCCGAGCAGCCGGTGAGGGCGAGGGCGGCGATGCTGAGGAGTCCGAGTGCGGGGGTTGCGACGCGGCGCATGAGGGGGTTCCTTCCGGAGTTCTGGGGATTTTCGAGAACACCGGTATGCAAACCCGTCGAGGTGACGGCGAATTACGAGACCGCCGGACCGCGAATGGAACGGAAGGTGAACAGCTGCCACGCGCGTCGGCAGACGCCCGGCTTCACACGGACAGCAGACAGCGGATGCCGCCCCTCGGTCGCCCGGCTGCGCGAAGGGCTGTGCGTCTCAGCGCCGGCGCGCGCGGCGCACGACGGCGGCGATGACGCGCCAGCCGACGAGGGCGACGAGCAGCGTCACGGCGGCGACGACGATGAACGCGATCGCGGTTCCCTGACCGGATGCCGCGCGCAGCAGCATCCCTCCGGCCACGGTGACCGCCCACACGCCGAGACCGGTCCGCACGGGCGCTGCGGGTGCACGCCACGCCCGTGTGACGAGCCAGCCCGCCGCAAGGCCGGCGAGGAACGGCCACGCCGTCTGTCCGAGGCCCGTCCACGCGTCCGAGTCGTGGCTCGCGCGGCCGACCGCGGCGAAGGCGATCACGAGCACGATGTCGAGCCCGAGCGCGAGCGCCACCGCACGCCGGGCGGGGCGCTCGGTCGCACGCGCCGTCGGGGCGGCGCCCGTCATGCGCGCACCTCCGGCCGGGGAGCGAGGCCGGGGGTGAGCGCTTCGCGCTCGTCGAACACGAAGCAGTCCCCGCTCCAGTGGTTGCCGCCGACCTGCTCGAAGTAGCCGAGGATCCCGCCGTCCAGCTGGTACGCGTCCACGCCGGACTCGCGAAGGTAGATCGCCGCCTTCTCGCAGCGGATGCCGCCGGTGCAGTAGCTCACCACGGTCTTGCCGTCGAGGTCCGCCGCGGCGGCGGCTGCGGCATCCGGGAACTGGGTGAACCGCTCGAGGCGCCAGTCCAGTGCGCCTACGAATGAGCCGTAGTCCACCTCGAAGGCGTTCCGCGTGTCGAGCAGCACGACCTCGCGCCCCTCGTCGTCTCGGCCCTGGTCGAGCCAGCGGCGCAGCGTCGCGGGCGCGACCGACGGCGCGCGGCCAGATTCGGGGCGGATGGCGGGGTGGTCCATGCGGATGATCTCGCGCTTCACCTTGACGAGCATCCTGCCGAAGGGCTGCGTCTCGGACCAGCTCTCCTTCGTCCTCAGCCCCGCGAATCGCGGGTCCGCACGCAACGCGTCGACGAAGTCGCGCACCGCATCGGCATCGCCCGCGAGGAAGAGGTTGATGCCCTCCTCGGCGAGCAGGATCGTGCCCTTGAGCCCGGCGGCCACCGCGCGGTCACGCAGCACCGGCTTCAGCTCGGCGGCGTCGGCGATGCGCGTGAACAGATACGCCGAGATGTTGAGAACGGATGCCACCCCTCCAGCCTACGGACGCCACGGCGTGCGAACGGCCGGAGCCGGGCACCGTCGTCCTGACGCTGCACCGCCTGGCGCACGCCAGATTCGAACGGTCAGCCGGGCTGATGCCGCGCTGCACGCGCTCGGCGCGGGAGTGCTTCGGATGAGTGAGGTGGATGTCGCTGGCCCAGCCGGCTGGCGGGCTGGGATGACTCCGCCGCGGGGCCGCGGCGGCGCTGGGCCTCGGCACGCACGCGGAAACGGCCATGTCGGAGGCCCCCGGCATGATGGAACTATTCGAAGCGACGGGTGATCCGGTGGCTTCGAACGACGCGATACACGTTGTGCCCCGCGTGTCGCATGGTGGGATCCCCATCAGGATCGCGGTCGCGCGCTGCGCGGCGAAAGGGCACAACGTGGACGACGCACAACGCGACGAGGTCGAGGCGCAACGCGCCGGCGCCCTGGCCGATGAGCTGCGCCGCCTCCACGACGAGGAGGCCGCCCTCCACGCCCGCAGGCTTCGTCTGCTGGCCGAGGCGTTCGCGCTCGCTGAGACGCAGAAGGCTCGCATCCCATCGACGCGGTCCAAGGAGCGCGACATGCCGCTGCGGGCGCTGGCGGCCGAGCTCGGGCTCGCCGTCCGGGCCGGCGACCGCATGATGCAGTCGCACATGTGGGATGCGCACCGCCTGACCACGTCGTTCCCGTCCACGGTCACCGCCCTCGAACAGGGCCGCATCTCGCGCGGACATGTCAGCGCGATCCTCGACACCGGCGCCGCACTCGACGACCCCGCCGCGCGCGCCGCGTTCGAACGAGCCGTCCTCGACTACGCCGAGACCACCACGCCCACCCGCACGCGCGCGTACGCGAAGCAACAGGCCGACATCCACAACCCACTTACCATGCAGGAACGCCACGACCTCGCCGCGCGGGGGCGCCGCATCTGGGTCACCGACGTCGACGACGGCATGTCAGTGCTGTGCCAGCTTCTGCCGACCGTCATCGCCCACGGCATCATCGAGCGCACCACGCGCCAGGCGCAACTCATCAAGCGCACCGACGCCGCACGGCGTCGTGCCGTGCTGGCGACGAACGGCGGGACGGATGCCGCGGCCCCAGCCACGTCCACCTCCGGCGACACCGAACCTGGCGGCGCCGGGATCGGCGGCGCCGGGATCGGCGGCGCTGAGGTCGGCGGCGCTGAGGTCGGCGGTGAGGCCCTGGGCTCCGGCCCTGGCGTCGGCGACTCGGCTGTGGAAGACGACGTGTGGTTCGACGAACGGACCATCGATCAGATCCGGGCTGACCTCGTCGCCGACATGCTGCTGACCGGCACACCGGGGATCGACCCGACCGTCGACGCCACCCCCGGCGGGCTCGGGGCGATCCGCGCGATCGTGCAGATCACCGTTCCGGTGATGACGCTCACCGGAATCACGAGCAGCGGCGCAGAACTCGACGGCGTGGCGCCGGTCGATACCGAGACGGCTCGCCGCCTTGCCGGCACCGCACCGGGGTGGGACCGCGTCATGACCGATCCTGTCACCGGGATGGTGCTCGCCGTCGACCGATATCAACCCACCGCGGCGCAGCAGCGATTCTTGAACGCGCGCGATCAGCATTGCCGATTCCCAGGGTGTCGAAGACCAGCCCGGCGGTGCGACCACGATCACACCCTCGACCACGCGCACGGCGGACCCACCGACATCCGCAACCTCGCCTGCCTGTGCGCTCGGCACCACACGTTGAAACACGCCACCGAATGGAAGGTCCGCCAACTCCCCGGCGGCACCCTCGAGTGGACCAGCCCCGCCGGCCGCGCCCACTTCGACGATCCCCCACGCCGCGTGGTCTTCGTCCCCGGCGACGACTCCGCTGCACCCTTATGACGAACGTCGAGGGCAGACTCGGGGTTCGCTCGACGGGGACTCGGCCGCCCACGGCGCGCTCCGAGACGATGGCACGCGCGACGCGTAGTAGTCCCTCTGCCGCACGCGGTCAAGGCCCTCACAGCGCACCCTCGGAAGCGGGATGCTGGCACCGACCCTGAGGCGACACGCGCCCGAACAATTGGAGGACTCGCCATGACCGATCCCACCGTCCCCGAACCGTTCCCGGGCCAGCCCCCTCCGGGCGAGATGCCGCCGGGCACCACGCCTCCGGACCAACCGGCGCCCGACCAGCCGGCGCCCGGTCAGCCCATGCCGGACCAGCCGGCCGAACCACCGGCGCCCTGGCCGGAAGAGCCGCTCGCGCCGCATCCGACGGAGCCGTCGTTCCCGCAGACGCCGGAGACGCCGTTCCCGTAGCGCGGAGATCGCGAACCTCCGCCTGCCCGTGCCCGACTGAGTCGATCCACTTGCGCTGAACGTACGGATTCAGACGGGCGGGGCGTGCAAGCAGCGCAAGCGAAACGATGCTGTCGTCGGTCAGGGGGCGGTCGTGCCGATGCGCTCGCCCAGAAGGCGTTCGGCGAGCCCCCAGAGGCGGGCGCAGTCCGCCGGATCGGCGAGCCGGCGATACGGCCGCTGCGGCGCGGGGGGACCGCCGAAGTGGAACACGCCCGAAGGGCCGAAGAAGCTCGGGGCCTCCTCAGCGGGGGCGGTCGCCGCGAGCAGCGCGCACTGCGCAGCCTGAGCCGGAGTTCCCCCGAGTCGCTCGCTGAGTGCGCGGCCGGCGCTGTTGCCCCCGCGCGCCCGCATCGCCGGCGCGATCGCGGTGCCGGGCACGACGCCGGGATGGCTGAAACCGACCGTGACGTCCGACCCGCGCGCCCGGGAGCGACGTGCCAGTTCGTACCCGAACAGACCGAGTGCCACCTTCGAGGCGCCGTACGCCCGAAGTGGGCGGTAGTGGCGCTCGCTCTGCAGGTCGTCCCAAAGCACCCTCGAGACGCCCGCGGCGAGACTCAGCTGCACGGCGACGCGCGCGCGCCGCTCCTCCAGCAGGGGCAGCAGTGCCGTCGTGAGCGCGAAGTGTCCGAGGAAGTTCGTCTGGAAATGCAGTTCGAACCCGTCGACGCTGACGTGGCGCTCGGGATCGCCGAGCAGCACGATGCCCGCGTTGAGCACGAGGATGTCGAGCGGGCCGCGCTCGGCGCGCAGCTCGTCGGCGAGCGCGCGCACCGTCTCCAGCCGGGCGAGGTCGAGGTCGCGCAGGCTCACGCGCGCGCCCGGCACGGTCGCGCGGATGCTTTCGACCGCCCGTTCACCCTTCGCCCGGTTGCGCACCGGCAGCACCAGGTCCGCCCCCGCCGCAGCGAGGCCCCGGGCGATCTCGACGCCGACGCCGTCGCTCGCGCCGGTGACGAGCGCGGTGCGCCCGCGCAGGTCGGACCTCGCCACCGGCGATGCGGGCGTGCGAGACATGGGCTCTCCGTTCGGCTGTCCGTCTCGGAAGAGGACCGGCGGGTGCCTGTGATACCCGACGACGCCGCGCTCCCTCCCCCATCGTGGCGCCGTCGACGCGCCGATGCCACCGTGCCGAGAGCCCGGCGCGCTCCGCCGTCAGCGGCGCCTGGCCGGCGAGTAGTCAGCCGCGTGTGCCGCTGTCAGGCCAGGCTCAGCCCCGGCAGTGCGGCCAGCGGCGGCACCCCTGCCTCTACCGCACGTCCGGCCTCGACGAGGAGGTCCTCTCCGAACGACGGGCCGATGAGTTGCACGCCGGTGGGCATCCCATCCGTCCCGGGTCCCGTCGGAAGCGCCAGGGCGGGTAGTCCGAGGAAGTTCGCGGCGACCGTGAGCCACAGGTCACGCCACGCACGGTCAGCCGGCTCCTGCCCGCCGAGGTCGTGGTCGGGCTCCCGCATGCGCGACGTCGACACCGGGCCGAGAAGGAGCGGAACATCGACCTGCAGACGGCGCCAGTCCGCGGCGATCGCGGCCCGCCGCGCCCACGCCTCGGCGTACTCGCGCGCCGTCTCGTAGGGGCCGGCTGCCGCCGTGCTGTCGCGCAGGAACGACGTCGCTGAGCGTCCGAGAGGCTGCCCCAGCACAGCGGGATCGAGCGACATCAGCATGTCGGTGCACGACAGCCGCCGCCAGAGCACAGCTGCCTCCTCGAGGTGCGGAGCCTCGACGTCGACGACATCCCAGCCGTCGCGGGCGAGGGATGCCGCAGCCCGTTCGATCCCGGCAGCCACCTCGGGATGCACTCCGCCCCCGCCGGGTTCGCGCACCACGCCGACGCGGCGGGGCACGTGGATCGAGGGCGGCGGGGCGACGACGGACATCGGGTCGTCGGCATCCCACCCCTGCAGCACGCCGAGCGCGAGAGCGGCGTCGCCGACGGTGCGCGCCAGGGGCCCGTTGACTGAGAACTGCTGGAGCGTGAGTGCGACCGACTGCCCGCGGACGGCCGCGCGCGGCACCCGGCCCTGCGAAGGACGCAGGCCGACGACACCGGCGGCGTAGGCGGGAAGACGCAGCGAGCCGCCGAAGTCGTTGCCGAGCCCGAGCGCGCTCATGCCCGTCGCGACCGCGACGGCGTCGCCGCCGCTGGATCCGCCGGCGCTGCGGTCGCGGTTCCACGGGTTGAGGGTGCGCCCGAAGAGATCGTTGTCGGTGTCCCACCGCATGCCGAAGTCGGGCATGTTGCCGCGGCCGACGGGCACGGCGCCGGCCCGCCGCAGCCGGCGCACGATCGTGGCGTCGCGCTCCGGCACCGCGTCGGCGAGCCCGCGCCAGCCATTCGTCGTCGCCGACCACGTCAGGTCGATGTTCTCCTTCACCGAGAACGGCACGCCCGCCAGCGGACCCGGGTCGTCGCCCGCGGAGAGGGCCGCGTCGACCTCCACGGCGGCCGCACGCGCCCGATCGCCGAAGACGACGCTCAGCGCGTTCACCTCGGGATTGAAACGGGCGATGCGCCGGAGGTGACTCTCGACGATCTCGAGGGCGGACGCTTCGCCGGCGCGGACGGCGGCGGCGATCGCTCCGGCAGAGTCAGGCACGGGGTTCGGCGGTGTCATGGCGATCCCATCCCACCATGCACCGCGGGTCGGCGGCGACGGCTAGCACGCGTCTGCCAGGAGGGCAACCCCCGCGCGCACAGGACGCCACCCGGTTACCGTCGAGGCATCCGCTAGCCCCAGCGGATCCTTGGACGAGGGCGCCCGACGGCGGGCCAGGACGGTCCCCCAACCGGTGCGCCTCAGGAACGGAGCGACAGTGGCGACGACCACCGCGAAGAAGAGCACCTCGCAGAGTGCGGCCGGCAAGAGCAGCGCGAGCGGCACGGCCAAGAGCAGGCGCCGTACGGCGCGCGGCGGAGTGGGCGCGGAGCTCACCCCCGAGCAGAACGCCGAGCGCGGATTCACGGCGTCCGAGACGCTCAGCGAGAACCTGCAGAAGGTGCTCGTCGACCTCATCGAGCTCTCACTGCAGGGCAAGCAGGCGCATTGGAACGTCGTGGGCCGCAATTTCCGCGACACCCACCAGCAGCTCGACGAGATCATCGAAGCGGCCCGGGACTTCGCCGACACCGTCGCCGAGCGGATGCGCTCGCTGCACGCCCTCCCCGACGGCCGCAGCGATGTCGTCGCACAGACCACGACCCTGCCGGAGTTCCCGCAGGGCGAGATCGCGACCAAGGAAGTCATCGATCTCATGACGGAACGACTGGACGACGTGGCCGCAACGTGCCGCGACGTGCACGACGCCGTCGACGAAGAAGACCCCACGAGTGCAGACATCCTCCACGCCGTCCTCGAGCGTGTTGAGCAGCTCTCGTGGATGGTGAGCGCGGAGAATCGCACCCCCAGGCGATGATCCCAGGCGCCCCGACGCTGCCCGCCTCCTCCCCCATGAGCGGCGGGCAGCGCCACGTCCGGGCGCAACTCGCGACTGACGCGGCCGCGCGCCGCTAGAGTCATGCCCATGGCATCAGGCAAGCAGCAGCACCAGCCCGAACCCGAACTTCACGGCGGGGTCCTCGCGGGCAACGGCAGCCCCGTCCTCTGGGGCTGGCTCATCGGGCTCGTCGTGTTCGTGTTCGTGGCGGTCCCCATCTCGATCGCGGTGCGCTTCGCCACCCACCCTGCGACGCAGGAGCTCTTCGGCGGCCGCCTCGAAGAGGCCAGCAACGCCGGATACTCGACGTTCTGGTGGATCGTCGCGATCTTCCTGTTCGCGGTGCCCGTGCTCATCGGGTGGGGCGTCGCGAAGCTCTCCGGCCGGACGCTGGGGATCATCGTCGCCATCCTGGCCGTGTTCTTCATCGCGATCCTGATCTTCGGCCAGCTCTTCTGATCCGCTCCGCGCCCGCGCGACCCGATCGGCGGCAGGCTCCCGCGATAATGGGTGCATGACGGCCGGGTACAGCGCGATCTCGAGCTACTCGCGCGTCGAGATCATGCACCTGCTCCAGGAGCGCCCGCACCGGCCGATCTCGGAGCTGGTCGAGGCCACCGGTCTCCACGCCAACACGGTGCGCGAGCACGTGCAGCGCCTGATCGATGCCGGCTACGTGATCGCCGAGACCGAGCGGCGCACCACGCGGGGGCGCCCACGCGTGCTCTACTCGGCGGCGACCGGCGCGGGCGAGGCTTCCAGCCCGGTGGCGATCCGCCGGGCCGAGGCCGCGGCGCGGCGCGGAGACCTGCTGCGTCGCGTGTACGGATCGGACACGGATGCCGAGCTCGGCGCCGACGCCCTCCACCAGCTCGACGCTCTCGTGGAAGACCTGAACGACGCCGGTTTCGACCCCGCTGTCGACGAGCGCGGGCTCACGGTGGATCTGACGCCGTGCCCGCACGCGCCGGCGGCCGATCATCGCGGCGTCCTGTGCGATGTGCACGTAGGCCTCATGGACAGCGTGCTGGCGCAGGCCGGCGGCCCGCTGCGGGTCGAGGGCATCGCCGCCTCGTGCGACCCGACGCAGTGCGTCGTGCACCTCACCGCCGCGCGACACTGAGTCGGGGCCGGAGGGATCAGAGCTCGGCGGCCGCCGGCACGCGCACCCGCTCGGGGTGCGAGTAGACGTTCATCGAGGATCCGCGCACGAACCCCACGAGCGTGAGTCCCGAGGCTGCGGCGAGTTCCACCGCGAGGGACGAGGGCGCCGACACGGCGGACAAGATCGGGATGCCGGCCATCACGGCCTTCTGCACGAGCTCGAAGCTCGCCCGGCCCGACACCTGCAGCACCGTTCCGGTCAGCGGCAGCCGGTCTTCGAGCACCGCCCAGCCGATGACCTTGTCGACGGCATTGTGGCGGCCGACGTCCTCGCGGAGCACGAGGAGCTCCCCCGACCCGGCGTCGAACAGCGCCGCGGCGTGCAGGCCGCCGGTCTTCTCGAACACCGCCTGCCCGGCCCTCAGCGCGTCGGGAAGGGTCGTGATCACGGCGGCGTCGACGGCTGCGGCATCCGTCGCCACGTCGTAGCGCGACTGCTTCTCGATCGCCTCGATCGACGCCGTGCCGCACACGCCGCACGAGCTGGTCGTGTAGAAGTTGCGGGCGATGTCGGTGACCAGCGGCTCGAGTCCCGGCGCTAGTGCGATGTCGAGGACGTTGTACGTGTTCTCGGTCGACGCCGGCGTACCGACCGCCGCGGGACCGATGGTCAGCAGCGGAGTCGCCGCGGCCGGGCCGGTGCCGGGTCCGCCGCAATGGATGGCCGAGCGGAGGTCTCCGCTCGTGGCGATGACGCCCTCCGACACCAGGAACCCCGCGGCCAGCTCCAGGTCGTGCCCGGGGGTGCGCATGGTGACCGTCAGCGCCTCGCCGAGGATGCGGATCTCGAGCGGCTCCTCGACGACGAGCGTGTCGGCGCGGCGGCGGACCGCGAAGTCGCCGTCGTTCAGCGAGATGCGGGTGACCGGCGTGCGCGTCGTGAGGCGGCCCATGTCAGCCCCCGATGGCGTTCATCCCGCGCGCCGGCTGCAGGAACGACGGGTCGTTGATCGCGTGCCCGGGCAGCTTGCCGCGGACGCAGGAGCGCAGCATCCCGTCGATGCCGGCGTCGACCGCCTCGTCCCCGCGGCCGTCGCGGAGGATTGGCAGCACGTCGTACTCGGTGGTCGAGAACAGGCAGTTGCGCAGCTGGCCGTCGGCCGTCAGCCGCAGGCGGTCGCAGTCGCCGCAGAAGGGCGCGGTGACCGACGCGATGACGCCCACCGAATGCGGACCGCCGTCGAGCGTCCACCGCGCGGCGGGGGCGCCGCCACGACCCGGCACCGGGGCGAGCGTCCACCGCTCGGCGAGCGCGGCGAGGATCTCGTCCTGCGTCACCATCCGCGAGCGATCCCAGGTGTGACCGGCGTCCAGCGGCATCTGCTCGATGAACCGCATCTGCGCGTCGTGGGCGATCGCGAACTCCACGAGGTCGACGAGCTCGTCGTCGTTGACGTCGCGCATCGCCACGGCGTTGAGCTTCAGCGGCCGGAGAGCGGATGCCGCGGCCGCCGCGATCCCCTCGAGCACATCATCGAGCCGGTCGCGCCGCGTGAGCTCGTGGAAGCGGTCGCGCCGCAGCGTGTCGATCGAGATGTTCAGGCGGTTGAGACCCGCCTCGATCAGACCGGGCAGCAGCTCGGGAAGGCGGATGCCGTTGGTCGTCATCGCGATCTCGACCGGAGCGCCGGCCGGTCCCGTGATCGCGGCAAGGCGGCGGACCACCTCGACGATGTCGTTGCGCAGCAGCGGCTCACCGCCCGTGAGCCGGAATGTCGTGATGCCGTCGGCCGCGGCCAGGCGGGCGATGCGCTCGATCTCGTCGAGCGTCAGGATGCTTGTCCGGGCGAGCCACTCGTTGCCCTGCTCGGGCATGCAGTACGTGCAGCGCAGCGAGCAGCGGTCGGTGAGCGAGATCCGCAGATCACGGTGCACGCGTCCGTGCGTGTCGATGAGCGGCGCGCCGATACCCGTGGGTGCGTCGCCGGCCGGTGCATGGCCGGAAGCGAAAGCGTCCATGCCGGCGCGTGCCGCGGGAACAGCCGCGCCCCCCGCCGCCGGAGACAGCAGGGGCCGTCGCCCGATCGTGACCGGGATCGCGGTCACGCGGGCGCTCCCATTCGCTGTTGCCGGGGCGCCATGATTCGAGGGTAGTCGCGCGACAGCCCGCCCGGCTCCGGTGCAACGGTTTATTCACGGCGCCAACGGCTCGTCGCCGCGCTCGCTTGCTGGGAACCTGTAGGAGGGTACGGCTTCCCGGGAGTGCCACGCCCTGTGGTCTGACCACATGTTACTGTGGTCGGACCACACGGAATCCCGTAGCGATCGGAGAACGCATCGTGGATCTGCTGGACCCCCTCCTCCTGGCGCGCTGGCAGTTCGGCCTCACGACGCTGTACCACTTCCTCTTCGTGCCGCTCACGCTCGGCATGGCCCTGACGGTCGCCATCTTCCAGACGGCCTGGTTCCGCACCGGCAAGCTGAAATGGCTGCACCTCACGCGGTTCTTCGGCAAGATCTTTCTGATCAACTTCGCGATGGGCGTCGTCACCGGCATCGTGCAGGAGTTTCAGTTCGGCATGAACTGGTCGTCCTACTCCCGGTTCGTCGGCGACGTCTTCGGAGCACCGCTCGCCTTCGAGGGCCTGATGGCGTTCTTCTTCGAGGCGACCTTCATCGGCCTGTGGATCTTCGGGTGGGACAAGCTGCCCAAGGCGCTGCACCTCGCGAGTATCTGGATCGCCACGATCGGCGCCTGGTTCTCGGCCTACTTCATCCTCGCCGCCAACGCCTTCATGCAGAATCCCGTCGGCTTCAAGATGGCCGAGGACGGCTCGCGCGCCGAGATGACCGACTTCTTCGCGGTGCTGACCAACCCGGTCGCGCTGGCGGCCCTGCCGCACACGCTGTTCGCGGCGTTCATGATGACCGCGGGCGTCATCGTGTCGATCTCTGCCTGGCATCTGCTGCGCAGGCAGAACGTCGACATGATGCGGTCGTCGCTGAAATTCGGCCTCTGGGGGCTGATCGCCGCGTTCGCAGGCGTCGCGCTCTCGGGCGACCAGCTGAGCCTCGTCATGGTGGCCACCCAGCCCATGAAGATGGCCGCCGCCGAGGCGACCTTCAACACCGTGTGCGGAGCGGATGCCTCGTTCTCGATCTTCACCCTCGGCACACCCGACGGCACGAGCGAGCTGTTCTCCATCCGCGTCCCCTACCTCCTCGCACTGCTGTCGACGCACTCGCTGGACGGCTGCGTCGAGGGCATCAACGACCTCAACATGCAGTACACGACCGAGCTGTTCCCGCAGTTCGCCGACCAGGTCGACGGCAACTTCGCACCGATCCTCTGGGTCACCTACTGGGCCTTCCGCTGGATGATCGGCCTGGGCGGCGTCGCCGCGCTCGTCGCGGTGGCGGGCCTCTGGTTCACCCGCAAGAACGCCAAGCGCGAGGTGCCCGCGTGGGCCTGGCGACTGGCGATCTGGGCGTGGCCGGCGTCCCTCCTCGCAATCCTCGTGGGCTGGGTCTTCACCGAGATGGGCCGCCAGCCCTGGATCGTGTTCGGCCTGATGCTGACCGAGGACGGGGTCTCGCCGTCGGTGCCGGGATGGACCGTGCTCATCTCGCTCACCGCGTTCACCCTGATCTACGCGGCGCTGGCGGTGGTCGAGTTCGGGCTCATCATGAAGACCTCGAAGCAGGGCCCCGATCCACTGCCCGGCCCGGATGACCCCGACCCCCGGGAACTCGCGGTCGCAGACACCCCGACCACGGTCTACTAGGAGCCCAGGAGAAACGTCATGGATCTCGCCTACCTCTGGTTCTGGATCGTCGGATTCCTCTTCGTCGGCTACTTCGTGCTCGACGGGTTCGACTTCGGCGTCGGCATGTCGCTGCCGTTCCTCGGCAAGAACGACGTCAGCCGCCGCCAGGTCATCAACACCATCGGCCCGGTGTGGGACCTGAATGAGACCTGGGTCATCGTCGCCGGCGCCTGCCTGTTCGCCGCCTTTCCCGAGTGGTACGCGACGCTGTTCAGCGGGTTCTACCTCGCGCTGCTGCTGATCCTGCTGGCGCTCATCCTGCGCGGCGTCTCGTTCGAGTACCGCCATCAGCGCGACTCGCTGCGGTGGAAGAGGGGCTTCGACACGATGATCGTCGTCGGCTCCGCCGTGCCGGCGCTGCTGTGGGGCGTCGCGGTCGCCAACATCGTGCAGGGTGTGCCTCTGGACGCGGACCACGAGTTCATCGGGTCGTTCCTGACCCTGCTCAACCCGTACGGGCTGCTCGGCGGGCTCACGACGCTGCTGCTCTTCTTCACGCACGGGGTGTACTTCGTGGCGCTGAAGACCGACGGCCAGGTCGCCGCCGACGCGCGCCGGCTGGCGGGCCGCTCGGGTCTTCTCACGATCGTCGTGGCCGCGATCTTCCTGGTGTGGACGGTCGGCATGGCGTTCGGCGAGGACCGCGAATTCGCCCTCGTCACGGCGGCCCTGTCGGCGGCGGCGGCCGTGCTGCTCATCGCGTCGTGGATCTCCAACGCCCGCGGCCGCGAGGGCTGGGCCTTCGGCTTCGGCGCCTTCACGATCGTCAGCGCCGTTCTCGCCGTCTGGTTCGCCCTGTTCCCGTTCGTGATGCCCTCGACCGGCGATCCGGCCGGCTCGCTCACGATCGAGAACGCCTCGAGCACCGACTACACGCTGACGATCATGTCGTGGGCGGCGCTGATCTTCCTGCCGCTCGTGCTCGCCTACCAGGGCTGGACCTACTGGATCTTCCGCAAGCGCATCACCCGCTCGCACATCGAGGCGGCCGCGGCGGCGCCCGCGCACTGACCTGTCGAGAGCGGATGCCGCGGCCCGCGGCATCCGTCACCCTCGTCGTGACGAGTTCACTTGCGCTGAACGTCCGCGAAATGCACCGCATCCCGTACGTTCAGCGCAAGTGAACGGGGTGGGAGGGGAGCGCGGGGCGGATCGGTAGGGTCGGAGGAGCGATGGACGAGAACAACGGCGGCGGCCCGGGCCAGACCTCGGGCAAGCCTGTCGACCCGCGGCTCTTGAGGTACGCGAGCGCCTCGCGGTGGTTCTTCGTCGCGATCGGTGCGATCGCCGTGGCCCAGACGGCCGTGATCGTCGCGTTCGCGTGGCTGCTGACGCGCGCGATCACCGGAGCGATCGACGGGATGCCGCCGGCCGACCTCCTGCCCACGCTCGGCGCCCTCGCCCTGGCGGTCGCGCTGCGTGCCGCGCTGCTGTGGGCCCGCGAGGCGGTCGCCGCCCGCGCTGCCGCGGGAGTGCAGACGCAGCTGCGCACGGCGCTCGTCGCGGCGATCGGCGTCCTCGGGCCGGAGTGGCTCGGCTCCCGCAACTCCGCCGCCCTCGCGATCACCGCGGGGCGCGGCCTCGACGCGCTCGAGGCGTACTTCGGCCGCTACCTGCCGCAGCTGGTGCAGACGGTGGTGGCGACGCCGCTGATCGTCGCAGTGATGTGGTGGCAGGACTGGATCTCGGGGCTGACGGTGGTGCTCACCCTCCCCCTCATCCCGATCTTCATGGTGCTCATCGGCCTTGCGACACGCACGGTGCAGCAGCGGCAGTGGCGAACCCTGCAGCGCCTGGCCTCACGCTTCGCCGACACCGTGCAGGGGCTGTCGACGCTCAAGGTGTTCGGCCGCCAGCATCGCGCCGCTGCATCCATCGAGCGCGTCACCGACGACTACCGCCGCGAGACCATGCGCGTGCTGCGCGTGTCGTTCCTGTCGGGCTTCGCGCTGGAGTTCCTCGCGTCGATCTCGGTCGCGATCGTCGCGGTGTCGATCGGGTTCCGCCTCATCGACGGGTCGCTCACACTCGCGGTCGGCCTGTTCGTGCTGCTGCTGGCGCCCGAGGCGTACCTGCCGCTCCGGCAGGTCGGCGTGCAGTTCCACGCGGCGGCCGAGGGCATCGCCGCGACCGACGATGTGTTCGACGTGCTGGATGCCGCCCGGCAGCGCGGCGCCGGCCGGGCTCAGGCAGCGATCGGCCAGGCCCAACTTCCGGTCGTTGAGCGAGCGAGGAACGAGCGAGACGAAACGCCCGGAA